>NZ_JBEYFC010000506.1:0-6382 GCF_040634175.1 Streptomyces sp. NPDC007162 | reverse complement strand
GCCGCGGCACCTGCCGCGGCCTGCGCGGCGGCCGGACCGCCGGTCGGCGCCGGGGCGCCGGGCTTGCCGGGAGCGGGCTTCTTGCCGCCCTGGGCGACGTCGACCGGAAGCATGACCAGCGCGGTCGTACCACCGGAGTCGGACGGGCGCAGCTGGATGCGGATGCCGTGCCGCTGGGACAGTCGGCCGACCACGAACAGACCCATGCGGCGGGAGACGGAGACGTCCACGGTGGGCGGCGAGGCGAGCCGCTCGTTGATCGCGGCGAGGTCCTCGGGGGAGAGGCCGATACCGGTGTCGTGGATCTCGATCAGCACCCGGCCGTCGGGCAGCGCGTGACCGGTGACCTTGACCTTGGTCTGCGGGGAGGAGAACGAGGTGGCGTTCTCGAGGAGCTCGGCGAGCAGGTGCACGAGGTCGTTGACCACACGGCCGGCCACTTCGGTGGTCGGCACCGCGGCCAGTTCGATGCGCTCGTACTGCTCCACCTCGGACGCGGCGGCGCGGAGCACGTCGACCAGCGGGACCGGACGGGTCCAGCGGCGGCCGGGCTCCTCACCCGCGAGGACGAGGAGGTTCTCACCGTTACGGCGCATACGCGTCGCGAGGTGGTCGAGCTTGAAGAGGGAGGACAGCTGGTCCGGGTCGGCCTCGCGGGACTCCAGTTCGGAGATGAGCGAGAGCTGACGCTGGATGAGGCCCTGGGAGCGGCGCGAGAGGTTGGTGAACATCGCGTTGACGTTGCCCCGCAGCAGAGCCTGCTCGGCGGCGAGGCGGACGGCCTCGCGGTGCACGTCGTCGAAGGCCGCGGCCACCTGGCCGATCTCGTCCCGGGAGTGCACACCGACCGACTCCACGGACGTGTCGACGTCCTGCGGGTCGGACTCGGAGAGCTGCTTGACCAGCTCGGGCAGCCGGTCCTGGGCGACCTTGGTGGCGGTCTCCTGGAGGCGGCGCAGCGAGCGGATCATGGACCGGGCCACGATGAAGGCGCCGACCAGCGAGACGCCGAGGACGAGCAGGATCAGCGCACCGGAGATGATCGCCGACTGCTCGGAGGAGTTGCGCAGCTCGCGCGCCTTCTGCTCCATGTCCTCGAGCAGGGTGTGCTCGATCTTCTGCATCTGGTCGATCTTGGTCGAGCTGTCGTCAACCCAGTCGCGGTACGACCGCTTGGACAGCTCGTTCAGACCGTTCTGGGCGCCGAGCGCACGCTTGGCGTAGGTGTTGGCGGCCTCGATCGTCGGGTTGTTCTCGTCGATCGGCTTGAGCAGCTCGGCCGCGTTGCCGGCGTAGATCTTCCGGAAGATCGTCAGCTCGGAGGTCTCGCTCTCCTGGGCCGACTCGCCGTAGAGGCGGTCGTTCTCCGAGAGGTCACCCGCGTTGGTGTTGTTGGCGGGCAGGGCCGCGGCGATGACGGCGCGCTGGACGGACGCGTACTCCTTGGCGGTCGAGAACGCCGCCAGGGCGCGGGTGCGCTGGATCATCTCCGGGTTGCTGGAGGCCTGCGCCATGTCCTGCGAGAGGTCGATCAGCTGGGTGATCAGCCGGTGGTAGGCCTCGACCGTCTGGGTCGAGTTCCGCTGCTGCTGGTAGGCGTCCTTGCGGATCTTCGCCAGGTCGTCCAGCTGGCCGGCCAGGCCGACGAGGCTGTCGCGGACGCCCTGGAGCTGACCGTTCTTGCTCGCGGTGTCGATTTCCTCGGAGGCGTTGAGGAAGTTCTCGCGGGCCCGGTCGGTCTTCTCCTCGAATCCCTTGACCGTGACGCTGTTCGTCGACTGACCGTGCGCCAGCGGACCGGCCGACTGGTCGCGCTCGTCCTGGAGCGCCTGGGCCAGCTCGGTGGCCTGCTTGGTCATGTCCGTCAGCAGCTTGATGTTGTCGAGCTGCTGGATGTCGTCCAGGGACTGGTTGATACGCACCGCGCCCAGCGTCGTGGCCGCGACCACGGGGAGCGCGAGCAGCGACACCAGGCGCGTGGAGATACGCCAGTTGCGCAGGGCTATGCGTGAGCCCGGGTTGGACGGTCCCTTCGCGGGCTTGACCGGGGGCGCCGGCGCGGCGGTCGGCTGGGGGCCCGTGGAGCCCGTCGACCCCGAGGAAGCAGACACGGCTGGACGCCCGGGGCGCTCACCGCCGTCACCACCGCCGACCGGGGCCGGGCCCGGGTTCTGGGCGTGCTGGGGCGAGGAACCGCGGTCGGTCCCGCCGTGCGCCTCCGGCTCCGCCGGAGCGCTGCCATCCCTCTTGAAACGTCCCTGCACTAGCGTCGCAACCTCTGGACCAGGCGCCCCTCCGCTGAACGGAGGGACACGGTGTCGGCGTTGTACGGGGAGCGCCCTGAATACGCCCCCTGATGGTCGTGAGTGTGACCGGCGCTGGCTCCCCCTGTCTCGCCGCCACTCGGCGCTGCGTAGCGCCCCCTGCGCGCCGGCTCGATCCTGCGGCGGTCCGTGGAATTCCAGCACAGTGCCGGATCTCCAACAAGGGCCGTGGGCCGAGCTGTGACCTCGGTGACAGCGTGTGAGTGACACGTTACGAGATGTCTAGGCCGATCGCGTACATAACGGACGTATGCCTGCCAGTGGTGAGTGCGCGAGCCGTGTCCCAGTCGCCATGATCAGGAGCGGAATGACAGGTTCAGATCGGCAATGTCCGTTTCGTTGCCACGAGTTACAGGTGAAGAATGACCTGTTTGTCCCTCACTTCGTGAGCAAACTCACACGCCGATCGCGGCTACTTGGCGACTTCCGTCGGGAATTCGATGTTTAGCCTGGCGCTTTACAAGAGGGAAGTCTCTGCCAACCACCACACGACGGGGTCCACTGCAACCGTGAAGACGACGATGATGTTCCGCAACATAGCCAACCCCCGGCGCACCACCCTCGCCCACCTCAAGGACGCCGAGGAGCTGGGGACCCCCGAACTGCCCGAGCACTCCCTCGACCTCCCGGCCCAGACCGCCAACCCGCGGCGCACGATCCTGATGGAGGCCCCCGCCGGGACCCCGGTCGCCGAGTAGTACGGGACCCGCCCTCCCGTACGGGGCCGAGGCCGCCGTTCACTCAGTCACCTGGGTTATTCCACGGCGGCCGCCCCGCCCCGCGTTAGCCTGGAGCGTCAGACTCCAGCCGGTTCAGTGAGGGGCGCCAGGATCCCGTGCGCATCGCCAGGTTCTCCATCGACGGGAACGTCGCCTTCGGCGCCGTCGAGGGCGACAAGCAGGACGAACTCGTCCTCGACATCATCAAGGGCATTCCGTTCGCCGACTTCGAGCTCTCGGGGACCAAGGTCCCGGTGAGCAAGGTCAGGCTCCTCCCGCCGGTGCTCCCCAACAAGGTCGTGGCCTACGGCCGCAACTACGCGGAGCACGCGAGGGAACTCGGCAACGAGGTCCCGGACGCCCCCTTCGCCTTCTTCAAGCCGTCCACCTCGGTGATCGGCCCCGGCGACGCGATCCAGTACCCCGCCTTCTCCCAGGAGCTCCACCACGAGGCGGAACTGGCAGTGGTCATCGGCCGGATGTGCCGTGAGGTCCCGCGCGAGCGCGCGGCGGACGTCATCTTCGGCTACACCTGCGCCAACGACGTCACCGCGCGTGACGTGCAGAAGCGCGAGAAGCAGTGGGCCCGGGCCAAGGGCTTCGACACCTCCTGCCCGCTCGGCCCCTGGGTGGAGACGGACCTCGACCTCGCCACCGCGTCCGACCTGACGATCCAGCTCACCGTCAACGGCGAACAGCGCCAGCTCGGCCGTACGAGCGAGATGATCCACCCCATCGCGGACCTGATCGTCCACATCACCGAGGCCATGACGCTGCTGCCCGGCGACGTGATCCTCACCGGCACCCCGGCAGGGGTCGGCCACCTGAACGTCGGCGACGAGGTCGCCGTCACCATCGAAGGCATCGGCACTCTCACCAACAAGGTTGTCAAGCGTGGCTAGCGCACCCGGCTCCCCCGTTCGCGTACGTTTCTGCCCCTCGCCCACCGGTAACCCCCACGTGGGCCTGGTCCGCACCGCCCTGTTCAACTGGGCGTTCGCCCGGCACCACCAGGGCACCCTGGTCTTCCGCATCGAGGACACCGACGCCGCCCGCGACTCCGAGGAGTCGTACCGGCAGCTGCTGGACGCGATGCGCTGGCTTGGCTTCGACTGGGACGAGGGCCCCGAGGTCGGCGGACCGCACGCGCCGTACCGCCAGTCGCAGCGGATGGACATCTACAAGGACGTCGCGCAGAAGCTTCTCGACGCCGGCCACGCCTACCACTGCTACTGCTCCCAGGAGGAGCTGGACAGCCGCCGGGAGGCCGCCCGCGCCGCCGGCAAGCCGTCCGGCTACGACGGCCACTGCCGCGACCTCACGGCCGAGCAGGTCGAGGCGTACCTGGCCCAGGGCCGGGCGCCGATCGTCCGCTTCCGGATGCCCGACGAGACGATCACCTTCACGGACCTGGTCCGCGGCGAGCTGACCTTCACCCCGGAGAACGTCCCGGACTACGGCATCGTCCGCGCGAACGGCGCCCCGCTGTACACGCTGGTCAACCCGGTCGACGACGCGCTGATGGAGATCACCCACGTGCTGCGCGGCGAGGACCTGCTCTCCTCCACGCCGCGCCAGGTCGCCCTCTACAAGGCGCTGACCGAGCTCGGCATCGCCAAGCAGACACCGGCCTTCGGCCACCTCCCCTACGTCATGGGAGAGGGCAACAAGAAGCTGTCCAAGCGCGACCCGCAGTCGTCCCTGAACCTCTACCGCGAACAGGGCTTCCTGCCCGAGGGCCTGCTCAACTACCTCTCGCTGCTGGGCTGGTCGCTCTCCGCGGACCAGGACATCTTCTCGATCGACGAGATGGTCGCCGCCTTCGACATCTCCGACGTGAACCCCAACCCGGCCCGCTTCGACCTGAAGAAGTGCGAGGCGATCAACGCCGACCACATCCGGCTGCTGGACGTGAAGGACTTCACCGAGCGCTGCGCCCCCTGGCTGAAGGCCCCCTTCGCCCCCTGGTCCCCCGAGGACTTCGACGAGTCGAAGTGGGAGGCGATCGCCCCGCACGCCCAGACCCGCCTGAAGGTCCTCTCGGAGATCACCGACAACGTCGACTTCCTGTTCCTCGCCGAGCCGGTCTTCGACGAGGCGTCCTGGACCAAGGCGATGAAGGAGGGCAGCGACGCCCTGCTCCGCACGGCCCGCGAGAAGCTGGAGTCGGCCGACTGGACCTCCCCCGAGGCCCTGAAGGAGGCCGTCCTGGCCGCCGGCGAGGCGCACGGCCTGAAGCTCGGCAAGGCCCAGGCCCCGGTCCGTGTCGCCGTCACCGGCCGCACGGTCGGCCTGCCCCTCTTCGAGTCCCTGGAGATCCTCGGCAAGGAGAAGACCCTGGCCCGGATCGACGCGGCGCTGGCCAGGCTGACCGCGTAGCGCACGCACGCGTGCGGGGCGGTCCCGGTTCCCGCCGGGGCCGCCCCTTCGCCGTACCCGCCGGGTACCGTCGGACGCATGACGATCAGAGCCGTGGTCTGGGACGTGGACGACACTCTCTTCGACTACACGAGCGCCGACCGCGAGGGCATGCGGGCGCATCTCGCGGCCGAAGGGCTGCTCCCGGCGTACGCGAGTGCCGAGGCGGCGCTGGTGCGGTGGCGGGAGATCACCGACCAGCAGTGGGCGCGGTTCTCGGCGGGGGAGGTGTCCTTCGAGGAGCAGCGCCGGGAGCGGATCCGGGTGTTCCTCGGCGAGGCGCTGAGCGGCGACGAGGCCGACGACTGGTTCGGGCGCTACCGCACGCACTACGAGGCAGCCTGGGCCCTCTTCCCGGACGTCCTGCCCGCCCTCGACGCGCTTGCCGCGGGCTACCGACACGCCGTGCTGTCCAACTCCAGCCTGCTCGTCCAGGACCACAAACTGCGCACGCTCGGTGTGTACGACCGCTTCGAGGTCATCCTGTGCGCCGCCGAACTCGGCGTCTCCAAGCCCGCCGCCGGCGCCTTCCTGGCGGCCTGCGCGGCGCTGGAACTCGCCCCGCACGAGGTCGCGTACGTCGGTGACCACCCGGAGATCGACGCGCGCGGTGCCGTCGACGCCGGGCTGCTGTCGGTGTGGATCGACCGGACCGGAGCGTCCACCAGGGCCGACGCACCCGTCGGCCCGCACCGGATCGCCTCCCTCGCCGAACTGCCCGCGATCCTCCGCGCCGATACCCGTTTTGGAGCCCCGTCCACCTTCAGGTAATGTTCTTCCTGCGCCGCCGGGGAGCGGGCCGAAAGGCCGGAACCGGAGGAGCGAAACTAGAACAAGATCCCCTCAGGGGCTTGCGTTCCAGTGGCCTATGGTGTAATTGGCAGCACGACTGATTCTGGTTCAGTTAGTCTTGGTTCGAGT
>NZ_JBEYFC010000505.1:0-6389 GCF_040634175.1 Streptomyces sp. NPDC007162 | reverse complement strand
CCGTTCAGGCTGGAGGCGGTGAACGAGCGGAAGAAACGCTGCTCGGTCGCACCCCGAGCCTCGACGATCATGAGGTACTGGTTCTGCCCCTGGACCTTGTAGACCTGCGGCGCCTCGAACAGGTTCTTCGTCGTGTCGCTCATGACCGTGGTGTACGACGAGCCGAAGCTGGCCGGGAAGTTCCCGATCGGCATGGTCGCCTTGTAGATGCTGCCGTTGTCACCGGCGAAGAACAGGTACATGTTCTGGCCGTCACCGATCATGGTCGGATCGATCGGGGCGGCGCCTGGGATGCTGCCGGTGAACAGCGCCTGCGGGGCGGACCAGCCGTTGGGGTTGGTGGGGTCGCTGGAGGTGCGGTAGAACAAGGGCCACTGACCCCACTGGGACACCAGCACCCAGATGTTCTTGGGTGCGAAGTAGAACACCTGGGGCGCCACCGTGGCCTGGTTCATCCCTGTCTGGGTGGCCGTCGCCATGTCCGACCAGTTCGTGAAGGGAGCGAAGGCCATCGAGCCGTACGCCCCGGACTGGTTGACGGTCGAACCGTAGACCAGGTGCTTGCCGTTGTACGTCACGGTGGTGAAGTCCTTCAGCGAGACCCAGCCGTTCGCCGGTTGCGCCAACGGACCCGTCGAGCTCCACCGGTACGTCGACGGAAGAGAACATGAGCCGGACGGCGCGGAAAGGCCGGTCCACTTCTGGTTGCTGCCGCCGTTGCAGTTCCACAGCTGCACCGCCGTGCCGTTGGCCGTGGCGCCGCCCGAGACGTCCAGGCACAGCCCGGACTCCACGGCGACGATCGTGCCGTCGGCGTTCACCCGCCACTGCTGGTTCGTACCGCCGTTGCAGGCCCAGATCTGCACCTTGGTGCCAGCCGTGGTGGCGTGGCCCGGGACATCCAGGCACTTGTTGCCGAAAGCGGTCAGCTGATTGCCGTCCGTCAACGTCCACTGCTGGTTGGTCCCGCCCGTGCAGTCCCAGATCTGCAGGAGCGTGCCGTCGGTCTGGCTGGCGCCCGGCACATCGAGACACCGGGCGGAACCGGCGCCGCGTAAGGCGCCGCTGGTGGCCGCCTGAGCGGGGCCGGCGACGAGCAACGCCGCCAGCGAGACCAGGGCCGCAACCGCGGCGGCGAGTACCACGGACAGATGTCCGCGGCTGAAATGTCTTCTGCGCATGGAGACCTCGTCATCTTCGAGCAAGCGGTTCCGGTTGGCCCCGACGGGGGGTGTACGGACTGTCGATGCGGTGCAGACTTGCGTGTTCGCTATACCGAACAAGGATCGAAGTGTCGAGCAACCGGATCATAGGGAACCCCAGGCCGGCGTCAATACCTCGCGCATGAATCGCGGGCCGAAAACATTCGCAGACTGAAATCGGGCGGCCTCAAATTGCAAATTACATGGCTTTGCGGGTACTTGACATCAGGGAAAGGTGGCGGTGCGGGGACGGGATCGGTGATCGTCGGGGGTGTCCCATGCCTGATGGTCACGAGAGTGTCCCCCGTGCCTGATGCAACTCGCGGCGGAGCTGGTATGCGATGACGGCTATCCTGCCGGCGTGGGCCTGCCCGGTCGTTTCCGGCACTCGGGGTTCGGTAGCGGCCGGGTAACGGGTGGCAAGGCAGGCCGAACGCGGCAAGCTCCTGCGGCGTCGCACGCCGGCACCAGATCCGGTAACGCACCCCGCAAGCCCGATCTTGCAGCGTTGAGAATTCCATGACCCACAGATGCCGTGTTCACCCGCTTCCGGGGTCCTGGCCCCGCGCCCCTGACGAGTTCAGTCTCATCGCTCCTCTCACAGCGACCTGACTGCTAGTTTGATCAAAATCTGTCAGGCGACCTGGAGGGTGATGATTTGAGCGACATAACCCACGAGAGAGGCAAGCGCCACACGAACCGGCGCGCATTCCTTCGCGGCAGCGCAGCGTTGACCGTCGCCGCCGCGACCGGCGGACTCTCCCTGTCGGCGGCGGGAACGGCCAACGCCGATGTGGATCCGACCCTGCATTTCAAACTCGACGGGACCGGCGGTAATCCCGTCCTGCGGCAGACGCTTCACCAGCCTTACTGGGCGATGCAGTCGTTCGCCTACGATCACGTCTACGGGCACATCTACTTCGTGCAGACCAAAGTGGGCAGTGACACCGGCGATCTGTGGGTGACGAGAACCGATCTCTCGGGCAATGTGCTCGGAGCCATGGCAATTCACTCGTTCGACCACGGCTCGTCCATCGGGGTCGAGCCCGACACCGACGGATCTCCCTACATCTGGGTGGCAGGCGACTGGGAGAGCTCGAATCCCCATGCCACGCCGCCTGAGCCGCCGAACAGTCACAAGATCGCCCGCTTCAAGTACAAGGACGGCGGCGACCTCGACTACTTCAATCGCGGCGGGCAGTATCTCGGGGTGTTCCCGATGGACGTCGCGACCTTCCTCGACTGTCCTCGTCCGGCGATCGATCCCTACAACAACCGGCTGCTCGTTCGGTACATGGGAACGACGACCCCCTGGCGTCTGGCGCTGTTCGACCTGTCCGAGGTGGTGTCCTCGGGTGTCATTTCCAAGCGTCTGCTGGAGCGGGCGATTCCCACCAACGCCGAACTCGGGCTGAACGACAGCGATCTGTTCCAGGGCATCACCGCATACGGGCGATACGCCTACCTGCTCTTCGGCGGACCGCCCTCGAGCGGCGACTCCACCCCGCCCTCGTACATCATCTGCATCGACATGAACGATCCCTCGAGTCCGTACCGCTGGAAATTCCCTACGACGGCCGGCGCATCCTTGCCCGGACGTGAACCCCAGGGCATAGCCGTCTGGCGGACCTTCAGTGGTCCGCGGCTTGCCTTCGGTTTCTCTGACAAGATCACCAGCACCAGCCCCGACTCGTTCGAGGCCAGCGTGTTCTTCAAGGACCAACTGACCTCACTGTGGTCCCCATCCTGACCCTTTTCCGCCCAGGGCCCCCGGGGTGTGCCCGGCTCGCCCCGGCTTGGAGTGGTTGATCGGCGAAGGCAGCCGAGATCGCCTCCTGGGCACGCGGACACCGGACCGTGGAAAACACCGTGCACTGGTGCCGGGATGTCACCTTCAACGAGGACAGGTCCCAAGTCAGGGCCCACCCTCAGCGGCTGCCCGTCCCCATCGCGGCTCGACCGGAGACGACCGAGAGGCCTGCCAGAGCCGCCGCCCAGGATCCGCACAGGTCAGCGCCATTCGCTCAAGGCGCAGTGTGGGAGGCCGACGCCTCTGACTGCCTTCGATCGAGAGGTGCGTCGGTAGTACTGGCAGTCCCAGGAAGAAGGGTCTGCTGGCTGATCCGGCGGCCGGGGCGCAGGGTGGGGACATGACGACAACACTGATCACCGGAGCCAACAAGGGCATCGGGTACGAAACCGCCCGCCAGCTCATCGCCGCAGGTCACACCGTGTACGTGGGAGCCCGGGACGCAGCGCGCGGACGCCGGGCCGCCACGGAGCTGGGCGCCCGGTTCGTCCAGCTCGACGTCACCGACGACGCCTCCGTGGCGGCCGCGGCCAGGACCGTCGCGGCCGACGGCGGGCTCGACGTCCTGATCAACAATGCCGGGATCGAGAGCAGGACCCCGGACAACAGCGTGCCCACGGCCGAGACCGTCACCGCCGACCAGATGCGCAACACCTTCGAGACGAACGTCTTCGGTGTCGTGCGCGTCCTGCACGCCTTCCTGCCCCTGCTGCAGCGCTCGGCCGCGCCGGTCGTGGTCAACGTGAGCAGCGGCCTGGCCTCGCTGACGGCCCTCTCCGACCCCGACCACCCCGCCCACTTCTACCCGGGCATCGCGTACCCGGCCTCCAAGACGGCTGTCAACATGCTCACCGTGCAGTTCGCGAAGGCGTTCCCGGCCATGCGGATCAACTCCGTCGAACCCGGCTTCACCAAGACGGACCTGAACGGCAACACGGGCACGCAGACCGTCGAGCAGGGCGCCGAGATCGTCGTGCGGATGGCGCAGATCGGCCCGGACGGACCCACCGGCGGCTACTTCGACGTCGACGGACGGCTGCCCTGGTGAGTGACGGCGGACGGGGTCCGCGCCCCGGTGAGTGACGGTCGACGGGGGTCCGCGCCCCGGTGAGTCACGGGCGACCGGCGCCCGCGCCCCGGTGGGTCACAGCTGGACCAGCCGGGGCGCGGTGCCCGCGACCGCACCAGCGCCCCTGCCTCGCGCTACTCCGACCGCCAGGGCGTCTCGGTCAGCTCCAGGATTCCTGGCAGCAAGTCCCGCACGTCATCCGGCCGGGCGCTGGTACGCGTGCGCGAGGCCAACATGGGGTACGCCCGCGAGTCACGGTTGCTGCGGCTCGCCCCGTTCAGCCAGGGGATGGTGCTGAACTACGTGTCCCAGCATGTCCGGGGACTGGCCAGGTCGTACTGAGCGGCGCAGGGACGGACCCCGGGTCCGTTTGCGCGTGACCGCCGGCCGTGCTTGGCTCGCCCGATGAACTTTCTGCTGACGGCGAGTGGCCTGCGCAACGAGACGCTGCGGGATGCGGTGCGGGACATGCTGGGAAAGCCGTTCGGATCTGCGAACGTCGTGTTCGTTCCCACCGCGTCGGTCGCCGAACCCGGGGACCACGGCTGGTTCGTCGAGGACATGAACCGGCTGCGCGGCCTCGGCTGGCGGGAGTTCGACGTCCTGGAGCTGAACGGCCTGCCCCGGCGGATGGTGCTCGACCGGCTGCACCACGCCGATGTCGTCTATGTCGAGGGCGGCAGCCACTACCACCTCGCCCGCAGCATCACCGGCAACGGCCTGGCCGACGGTTTCCTGGAGGCGCTGGAGAACCGGGTCTACGTGGGGGTCAGCGCCGGATCGATGATCTTCAGCCGTAACCTCACCGGACACTCCGCCGACGTCATCGGCGACACCGCGGACCTCCATGTGCTCGGCGCGACGACGGTGGAGCCGCCGTTCGGCCTCTTCGACTGGTATCTCAAGCCCCACCTGTACTCGCCCGATTTCCCCGAGCGGGACGACGCCTGGGCCGATCGCATCGCCGCGCGGGCTGACTTCCCGCTCTACTTCATCGACGACGAGACGGCAGTTCGCGTCCGGGACGGCAAGGTGGACGTCGTCTCCGAAGGCCGGTGGCGGTTCCATCCGGGGCCTGACGCATGAGTCCCGCGCTGCGCGCTGGCAGCCGCGAAGCCTCCCGTGGGGAGCCGGGAGGTGCGGCGGGCCCCGCCGCGACAGGGAGGCGGCAGGGTCCGGGGGTGGCTCCACCCGAGAGCGGGGCGCTGTCCGCACACCATGCATCAAAACCAGCCACCGGGAAAGAGTCCGGCCGAAAATAGGCGTTGCCGGTGTCGGCGGTGATGAGGGGCCCGGGACAGTCGAGTGCCGCCGGAGTTCCCAGGAACCTTTCTTCAGTCCTCGCGGCTGGGATCGCACAGCACCATGACCGCGCGGGCGACGAGTTCGCCGGCGCCGCCGAGCTCTTGGCGATAACGCCCCGTGATCCCACGGACGGTCTCGGCGAAGGCAGGGTCCCCGGCGCGGACCCGGGCCGGTGGCGGAAGCTCCTGGGTCATCGCCCGCCGGCGGGCCAGGAGCGCGATGATCTCGTCGTCGAGCCGTTCGAGCCGAGTCAGTGACATCGCGACCGCCGGTGCTGCAACGGGGTTGGTCGGCACGTGAGATCTCCGTTCTCCAAGAGGAACCGGGGCCTGGTTCCCGTCCACGGTCATCGCAGTCGGTCCTTCATCACCTTGCCCACGGCGTTCATCGGCAACTCCTCCCGGAACTCCACGAACCGTGGAACCTTGAACCGGGCCATGCGTTCCCGGCTCCACGCGACCAGCTCCGCCTCGGCCACCGGCCCGTGCCGCACCACGAACGCCTTGCCCACCTGCCCCATCCGCGCGTCCGGCACGCCGATCACCGCGACCCACCTGCCGGCCGAAGTCGTCGAGGGCGCGCCGGCGCAACATGGCCGACCCGAGCGCCGGAGACCGGCGGGAACCCGACCTGGCGTTCCACCGCCGGCCGTGCACCACCAGAAGCGCGGGCCCGTCCGTGGACCCCGATCAGGACGCGTGGGCATCGCTGATCTCGCGGTGTGCGAGGACCTCGGCCATGTGGGTCTGCGCCCAGGCTCTGAGCCCGCGCGTCATGTGGTGGAGCGAGAGGCCGAGTTCGGTCAGCTCGTAGGTGACGGTGACGGGGACCGTCGGCGCCACGGTGCGGGTGAGCAGACCGTGGTGCTCCAGCGACCGCAGCGTCCGGGTCAGCGTCTTCTGGCTGATCTGACCCCGGGCTCCTACCGGGTCATGGGCAAGGTCAATCCGCAGCTGCTGGCCACGGTGACGTCGTGGTGCGCCCAGCACGGGGTGATGCCGGA
>NZ_JBEYFC010000504.1:0-6390 GCF_040634175.1 Streptomyces sp. NPDC007162 | reverse complement strand
GTACGTCTCCTCGCGGACCTGGTCGAGCGCCTTCTGGAGGTCGGCCGGGTAGTCGCTCTCGAACTCGACCCACTCGCCGTCCCCGGGGTGCTCGAAGCCGAGCCGGACCGCGTGCAGCCACTGGCGGGTCAGGTGCAGCCGCTTGGCGAGGGTCGGGTCGGCGCCGTAGGTGAGGTCGCCGACGCAGGGGTGGCGGTGGGCGGACATGTGGACGCGGATCTGGTGGGTGCGGCCGGTCTCCAGCTTCACGTCGAGCAGGGAGGCCGCGCGGAACGCCTCGATGAGGTCGTAGTGGGTCACGGAGGGCTTGCCGTCGGCCGTGACCGCCCACTTGTAGTCGTGCTGCGGGTGGCGGCCGATGGGGGCGTCGATGGTGCCGCTGGTCGGGTCGGGGTGGCCCTGGACGAGCGTGTGGTAGCGCTTGTCGACCGTGCGCTCCTTGAACTGGCGCTTCAGCGACGTGTACGCCCGCTCCGACTTGGCGACCGTCATCAGGCCGGAGGTGCCCACGTCGAGGCGGTGCACGATGCCCTGGCGCTCGGCGGCGCCGGAGGTGGAGATGCGGTAGCCGGCCGCCGCGAGGCCGCCGATCACGGTGGGCCCGGTCCAGCCCGGGGAGGGGTGCGCGGCCACTCCGACCGGCTTGACGATCACGACCACGTCGTCGTCGTCGTGCACGATCTCCATGCCCTCGACGGGCTCCGCGACGATCTGCACGGGTGCGGGCGTCCCCGGCATCTCGACCTCCAGCCAGGCTCCGCCGCGCACCCGCTCGGACTTGCCGACCACCGAGCCGTCGACCTGGACCTTGCCCGCCGCGGCCAGCTCGGCCGCCTTGGTGCGGGAGAAGCCGAACATGCGGGAGATGGCGGCGTCGACGCGCTCGCCCTCCAGGCCGTCGGGCACGGGCAGGGTGCGGATCTCGGGAAGCGTGCTCACCCGTCGAGTATGCCGGACCGCGCGGACAGCCCCGTACGCGAGCCCGTACGCCCCGCTCCGGCCCCGGTCAGTCCTTGTGGACGGTGCCGTCCGGGTCCAGGCCCCGGAAGGAGAGCAGCACGATCAGGACGCCGCCGCAGACGATCGCCGAGTCGGCCAGGTTGAACACCGCGAAGCCCTTCGGTGCGATGAAGTCCACGACCTGGCCCTCGAAGACCCCCGGTGAGCGGAAGACCCGGTCGGTGAGGTTGCCGAGCGCGCCGCCCAGCAGCAGGCCCAGGGCGATCGCCCAGGGGAAGCTGTAGAGCTTGCGCGCGAGGCGGAAGATGACGACGATCACGGCCGCCGCGATCAGTGTGAAAATGATCGTGAAGGCGCCGCCGAACCCGAAGGCCGCACCTGGGTTGCGGATCGCGTGGAACTCCAGCCAGTCGCCGATCACCTCGATCGGCGCGTGGTGCTCCAGCTTCGCGACCACGATCATCTTGCTGACCAGGTCGAGGGTGTACGCGAAGGCGGCCACCGCGAACAGCACGGCGATGCGGCGTCCGCGCCCGGGTCGCCGTCCGTCCGGGGCCGGCTGCTGATCCGCACCGGCCGCGTCGGGCGTCGCCGTCCGCTCGCCGCCGTCGTCCGGGGTGTCCGGCGTACCGATGATGCGCTCCGCCTCTGCCACGTGAGTCCCTCAACCTAGGTGCCTGCCTCGGGACGAGAGTACGGCACACCCCACGCGACCCCGGTGCTCAGTAGCGGCGTTCCTGCTTCTGCTTGCACTCGACGCACAGGGTGGCCCTCGGGAAGGCCTGCATACGGGCCTTGCCGATGGGGTTGCCGCAGTTCTCGCAGAGCCCGTAGGTGCCGGCGTCCAGCTTCTGCAGGGCCCGTTCGGTCTGTTCGAGCATCTCGCGCGCGTTGGCGGCCAGCGCCAGCTCGTGCTCGCGTGTGATGTTCTTGGTGCCGGTGTCGGCCTCGTCGTCGCCCGCGCCGTCCCCGGAGTCCCGCATCAGGCCGGCCAGGGCGTTCTCGGAGGTCTCGATCTCGGTGCGCAGCCGCGTCGCCTCGGTCGTGAGCTCCGTGCGCGCCTCGGCGACCTCCTCGGGCGTCCACGGGTCCTCGCCCGGACGCACCGCGAGCTCGCCCGGGACCGCCGTGGCGACCCGGGCCTTGGGAACGGCGGTCTCCGCCGCCGCAGTGGCCGTGCCAGGGGTCTTCTTCGCAACCACCGTCGTGGCTCCCGTCTGCTTCGCGGCCCGTGCCGCGCCCGCTTTCTTGCCCGTGCTCTTCTTGGCCGTGCTCTTCGCCGCCGTGCTCTTCGCCGCCGCGGACTTGGACGCGCCCTTGTCCGGCTGGTCCGCGACGTGCTCGGCCGCCGCGGTCGCCGCCTTCCCGGTCGTCGCCTTCCCCGTCGTCGCCTTCTTCACCGGTGCTTTCTTCACCGGCGCCTTCTGTGCGGCCGTCTTCTTGGCGGTGTGCTTCTCACCCGAGTCGGAGGCGGCCGTGCCCCTGGACCGGCCGGACGCCGACTGCTGTACGGCGGTCTTCTTCGCCACCATGGCCGCGGCCCCTTCACATATTGTGATCTTGCACGCGCATCGTGCTGGGACGATAAATCGACTCGAGTCCCGCGGCAACGGGGCACGCCGCCCGATCCGCCTGCCCCGCACCCCCCTCGCAGCAGGTATGCATGCGTTGTGCCCAGCTCCCCGCGGGGTAATCCGCCGAGCCGGACATCCCAGGATGCGAACACGCGTACCTCGCCATTCGGGTCATCCCGGCCACCGGACCGGCCCGCGCCGCCGGGGCCCGGGAGGGCTCCCGGAAATCGGGTCGGCCGCTGTCCGCGCGGCGCCGTACACTGGGCGGAGCGAGAAGCGTGGATGGGGACGAGTAGCGGCGTACGCAGCCCAGAGCGACCCGGGGACGGTGGGAGCCCGGGGGCGAGCGCGACGCGAAGATCACCCCGGAGCCGCCGGAAGAAAGCCGCAGCCGGCAAGCAGCGGCGAGTAGAACCGGTTTCGCGACCCCAATGAGGGGGCTCACCGGCGCGCACGGCGTCCGGCGGGCCAAGGAGGGTGGTACCGCGGGAGCGCGCCGCACACGGCGTCCGCACGACAAGGCTCTCGTCCCTCCGACGGAAGGCAGCAAGTCCGTTGGAGGAAGCTCGCAGATGACAGCGCCGACGTACCGCCAGGTACCCGCCCAGGTCGACCTGCCCGCCCTCGAGCACGCCGTGCTCGACTTCTGGCGCGAGCAGAAGATCTTCGCCAAGACCCTGGAGCAGTCCGAGGGCCGCCCGGAATGGGTGTTCTACGAGGGCCCGCCCACCGCCAACGGCATGCCCGGCGCCCACCACATCGAGGCGCGCGTCTTCAAGGACGTCTTCCCCCGCTTCCGCACCATGCGCGGCTACCACGTGGCCCGCAAGGCCGGCTGGGACTGCCACGGCCTGCCCGTGGAGCTGGCGGTCGAGAAGGAGCTCGGCTTCAGCGGCAAGCAGGACATCGAGGCCTACGGCATCGCCGAGTTCAACGCCAAGTGCCGCGAGTCGGTGACCCGCCACACCGACGCCTTCGAGGCGCTGACGACCCGCATGGGGTACTGGACCGACCTCGACGACGCCTACCGGACGATGGACCCCGAGTACGTCGAGTCGGTCTGGTGGTCGCTGAAGACCATCTTCGACAAGGGTCTGCTGGTCCAGGACCACCGCGTCGCCCCCTGGTGCCCCCGCTGCGGCACCGGCCTGTCCGACCACGAGCTGGCACAGGGCTACGAGACGGTCGTCGACCCCTCCGTGTACGTCCGTTTCCCGCTCACCTCCGGTCCGCTCGCCGGCCAGGCCGCGCTCCTGGTGTGGACGACCACCCCGTGGACCCTGGTGTCCAACACGGCGGTCGCCGCGCACCCGGAGGTCACCTACGTCGTCGCCACCGACGGCACCGAGAAGCTCGTCGTGGCCGAGCCGCTCGTCGCCAAGGCGCTGGGCGAGGGCTGGGAGACCACCGGCGAGTCCTTCACCGGCGCCGAGATGGAGCGCTGGACGTATCAACGTCCGTTCGAGCTCGTCGAGTTCCCGGAACCCGCGCATTACGTCGTGAACGCGGAATACGTCACCACCGAGGACGGTACGGGCCTGGTCCACCAGTCCCCCGCCTTCGGTGAGGACGACCTCAAGGTCTGCCGCGCCTACGGCCTGCCGGTGGTGAACCCGGTCCGTCCGGACGGCACCTTCGAGGAGGACGTCCCGCTGGTCGGCGGCGTCTTCTTCAAGAAGGCCGACGAAAAGCTCACCGAGGACCTGGCTCAGCGCGGCCTCCTGTTCAAGCACCTGCCGTACGAACACAGCTACCCGCACTGCTGGCGTTGTCACACCGCGCTGCTCTACTACGCGCAGCCGTCCTGGTACATCCGCACCACGGCCGTCAAGGAGCGGCTGCTCCAGGAGAACGAGAACACCAACTGGTTCCCGGACACCGTCAAGCACGGCCGGTACGGCGACTGGCTGGACAACAACATCGACTGGGCGCTGTCCCGCAACCGCTACTGGGGCACCCCACTGCCGATCTGGCGCTGCGAGGACGGCCACCTCACCTGCGTCGGCTCCCGCGCGGAGCTCACCGGGCTGACCGGCACCGACCAGTCGGAGCTGGACCCGCACCGCCCGTTCATCGACGACGTCACCTTCGCCTGCCCCGAGTGCGCGAAGACGGCCACGCGCGTGCCGGAGGTCATCGACGCCTGGTACGACTCGGGTTCGATGCCGTTCGCGCAGTGGGGCTACCCGCACAAGAACAAGGAGCTGTTCGAGAGCCGCTACCCGGCGCAGTTCATCTCCGAGGCCATCGACCAGACCCGCGGCTGGTTCTACACGCTGATGGCGGTCGGCACGCTGGTCTTCGACAAGTCCAGCTACGAGAACGTGGTCTGCCTCGGCCACATCCTCGCCGAGGACGGCCGCAAGATGTCCAAGCACCTGGGCAACACCCTGGAACCGATCCCGCTGATGGACCGGCACGGGGCGGACGCGGTGCGGTGGTTCATGGCGGCCGGCGGCTCGCCGTGGGCGGCTCGCCGGGTGGGCCACGGCACCATCCAGGAGGTCGTCCGCAAGACCCTGCTGACGTACTGGAACACGGTCGCCTTCCAGGCGCTGTACGCCCGTACGTCGAACTGGGCGCCGTCCGCGGCGGACCCGGCCCCGGCCGACCGCCCGCTCCTGGACCGCTGGCTGCTGTCCGAACTGCACGCCCTCACCGACCAGGTGACGCAGGCGCTGGAGGCGTACGACACCCAGCGGGCCGGCAAGCTGCTGTCCGCGTTCGTCGACGACCTGTCGAACTGGTACGTCCGCCGGTCGCGCCGCCGTTTCTGGCAGGGCGACAAGGCCGCGCTGCGCACGCTGCACGAGGTCGTCGAGACCGTCACCAAGCTGATGGCCCCGCTGACCCCGTTCATCACCGAGCGGGTGTGGCAGGACCTGGTCGCGCCGGTCACCCCGGGCGCGCCGGAGTCGGTGCACCTGGCGTCCTGGCCGGAGGCCGACCTGTCCGCGATCGACCCGGAGCTGTCGAAGCAGATGGTTCTGGTACGACGGCTCGTGGAACTCGGCCGGGCCACGCGCGCGGAGTCGGGCGTGAAGACCCGGCAGCCGCTGTCCCGGGCGCTGGTCGCCGCGGTCGGCTTCGACGCGCTCGACAAGGAGCTGCACGCGCAGATCACCGACGAGCTGAACGTGTCGTCGCTGGCGTCGCTGTCCGATGTGGGCGGCTCGCTCGTGGACACCACGGCCAAGGCCAACTTCCGGGCGCTGGGCAAGCGGTTCGGCAAGCGGGTGCAGGAGGTCGCCAAGGCGGTCGCCGCGGCGGACGCGGCCGCGCTGTCGCTGGCGCTGCGCGAGGGCACGGCGTCGGTGGAGGTCGAGGGCGAGACCGTGACGCTGGCCCCGGACGAGGTGATCATCACCGAGACGCCTCGCGAGGGCTGGTCGGTGGCGTCGGACTCCGGTGCGACCGTCGCGCTCGACCTGGAGATCACGGAGGAGCTGCGGCAGGCGGGCCTCGCGCGGGACGCGATCCGGCTGATCCAGGAGGCGCGCAAGAACAGCGGGCTGGACGTGGCCGACCGGATCGCGCTCAGGTGGGTGTCGACGGACCCAGCGGTGATCGCGGCACTGGCGGAACACGCTTCGCTGATCGCCGACGAGGTGCTGGCGACGGACTTCGCGCAGGGCGAGGGGGACGAGGGTTACGGCGCCCCCTTCACCGACGAAGGGCTGTCGCTGACGTTCCGGCTGCGCAAGGCGTAGGCGGCACCGGCCTGAACGAGAAGGGCCCGGTCTCCACGGGGGCCGGTCCCTTCTCGTACGTGCGGGTCGGAGCGCTCACTGTGCGCGGTTCCCCGCGCCCCTGGTGGGGTCGGTAGGCGCTCCTGAGAGGCGGGGCGGGACGCAAC
>NZ_JBEYFC010000503.1:0-6445 GCF_040634175.1 Streptomyces sp. NPDC007162 | reverse complement strand
CACCAAACCCAAACGGGTCAAGCGAACACCAAAACCATAAGTTACCGGTATTGAGCTTAGAGCCCGCAGAGAATCAAGGTGTTGCTTCGCACGCTTTGATTCTCTGCGGGCCCTAACTGTAAGTTGTCTGGACGGTTTGGCCATCCTCGTGCAGCTACGCGGCGAGAAGCGCCCGGCCGGATCATGCAGCCAGTGACGACCGGGGTCGTCAGGCGCACCCGCCGCGTACCGTCAGCCAACAGTTCGACCCGTGCGGCAGACCTTCGCCGGGACCAACCTTGACGGGCGATCACCTCGAAGCGATCACGCCCTCGACGGGCGCGAGCGTCCTGCTTGCCGCGCACACCAGCCCTGCACATCAGCACATTTCAGGATGGCGCTCTCTCCTCGGCCAGAGCTCAGTTACCGCTCGTCGCAAGAAATGGAATGCCGGAATCCAGTGTTTAAATTCGGCCAATCTGAAAACCCATGCAGATCGCACACATTGGCGAGGTACGGTTACGCGAGCAACCTGACAGGTCACCGACAATCACCTAGGAGACGCTTTGCGTTCCAGACTTGTCGCTACAGTCGGCGTGATGCTCGCAATCTTATTGGGGCTGAGCAGTTCGCCGACGGTAGCTCAGCCGCTGACGGCACAGGGTGAGTTAACCGCGATAGACGGCGGGTTGGTGGACGCGGACCACCCGCCGCTTCCGATCGGCTCCAAGTTGCCGACTACGCTCACGGCCAACTTCGCCACCCCGCCAGCACCCGAGACTCTCACAGAGCACGGAGACGCAACCGCACTTCGCGGCAACGTCGTCTACGCTCAGCCAACGGCGGCGAAAGCGCCGTCGCTGACTGCCGCTGCTGCTGCCGCTCAAGTAACGGTAGCTAGCTGCAACGCTGCTTTCCCCAATGGGACTGGGGCTGGACCGGCAGGCGTGATCATAGATCACTACAATTGGTGCTTCGTTGCCACCTGCCTCTACTACACGGTCGATTCGTCCGGCGTCGTTAAAGGCACAACGACGATGCGTTGCACTCAGGCTGGAAACGGGACGACCGGACAGCGAACCATCCTCTTGACGTCCGGACGGGACAAATTCGTCGACTCAGGGGATGCAAAGGTAACCGCCGCCATACAGGAAACCTGGACCACCTCGGGATATAGCGGCACAGACGGCAGTAACGTTGCCTGTAATGTCGACGGAAACAGCCCTAAGACGCGACCTGAATGGGCGGCAGGAAGCAAGGCGGTCTTCGTCATCACGTCGGCGGCAGCGGGCGGATACAGCCGCGATTCCGTTTCCCGATGCGGTATCGCGGGCTGGTCCCGCAGCGACCTCCCTCCATGGGGAAGCATGGGTCAACAGGGAGTTCGCATGGACTCTGCGAGCTATCTCGGATCGAACGGCGCCGGCATATTTGACCGTGTCGTTCCTATCATGCAGGAGTACAGCGTCACGTCGACCCGCAATGGGGCGGTAGCACAGCATGTGCTGGATGCTCAGTCCAACCCCAACTCTACGTATCCGCCGAAGCCAGACGGCAGCGCAAAGGTGATACCCGGGGCCGTGAGTAGCGGTGCTCCTCTCACGCGGCTGATGTCGACTTGGGACGCGGCAGCAACTGCTCGGTACAACGCTAACCGAAGCAAGGTAACGTCCACTTGCGCATCCCTGTCCCATAACGCCGACGAGGAATGTGACGAGTACCCATTCGCCTCAACATGGCAAGGTGCAGGAAAGGGCGACGGAAACTTCTCGGTCCGCTACGTAGACGGCACGCAGAACGGAAATGCCGGAACGGACCTCAACAACTGGTACATCGCCGACCGTATCCTGCACAACGATAAGTTCTACGTATACGTGAAGTAGCCCACATGGCGCCGCCCCTAGCCCACTTCTTGGATTAGGGGCGGCGCCATGCCTGCACCACATAGGACTCCAGATCGCTGAAAATTCCCTGTTTTTGACGAGTGATTGCTTCCTCTCCACCCCCTCGTCGATAGACGCGAACGGAATACACTCCTATGCCGTCCATCTCCAACGGTTCGCCGGCAGGGCCATGGGGTACGGCCCAAGCAGTCAACGTTCCCGAGGGAAGTCGCAACAGCACCTCGCCAATGGGCTTCTCACCCACCCGAGAGGGCTCTCCATTCCACAATTCGATCTGCACATCGACGTCGTGCATTGGAACAGTGCTGGCGACCATGACACCAGCGTTATTCACAGACAGCCCATCGTTCACATCCCTATCGGGAAGCTGCCACGGGCCATCTCCATTTGGCGCTGCCCCGTCGCACAGGGCAAACTGTCGCCGCTCAACGATCACTACTTGCTGGGCAGTTCGCAACAGTGCACTCATCGACTTCCTTTCCAGACAACGGTCGTCGGTGAACTCTATAGAGCCCTAAGTTTAAAACACTGCTGTTTTACCAACCTTGGCGCAAAGCTTGCTGCGAGCTCTTCGCCGAGCTGTGGAGGAAGGCCGCCGTCAGGTCCCTGAACAGGTCGCAGCCTCCAGGTCCGCAAGGCGGACTTCGAGGTCGACGATGCGCCGGCCCTGGAAGCGGAGGTTGGCACGGGCGGCTTGGAGCCGTTCGTCGAGAATGCGGTTGTCGGCGGCCAGTTGGCGGACCCGTTGCTTGAGGGTGGTGTTCTCGGTGGTGATCCGCTGGATGGTTCCCTCGGTCCACTCAGCTACCAGTCGCGGATTTGGCCGAGGAGTTCACCAATGCGGGTGCGCTGTGTGAGGATGTCGGACTGGGTCGTCTTGAGGGCATCCTCGGCGTTGAGTGCGCGTTCGCGCCAGGTTGCTTCGCGTTCGTCGTCCAGGTCGGCGAGCAACCGGGGGGCGGCTTTCACTGGCTTCGGCCATGGCGGTGCTGACCGCGGCTCTGGCCTCGGAGTTGTCGTAGAGGAAGGTGCGCGAGACGCCCGCGCGGCGGGCGACCGCGGCGACACTGACCTGCGCCTTCTCACGCCGGAGGCGGGCGATTGTCGAGCGGACTCGCTGGAGGGCGGTCTCGGTCTTGCGGCGGCGGGCCGCCAGGGCTGCTGCGGTGCGCGGTTCGGGGACGAGGGCGGTCTTCATGCGACGTCCTGTTCGGGGTCGGTCTCGTCGGCTGTGCACGTATCGCTGTACTCGCTCTCCTGGTCGCTGCCTGCGTCGGAGAGATCGGCGGCGAGGAAGGCGGTGGACCAGATGCGGTGGAAGTAGTCCTGGGGTTTGCGCAGGTCCAGGTTGAGGGCGTCGTCGAGGAGGCCGAGTCCACCCAGTGCCTTCTCCAGGCCGTCGATGGCGCGGGCGGTGGGCTCGAAGTAGCGGTGGAGGTATTCGGCGGTGGCGTCGTCCGAGGCGCCTTCGGCCAGCAACCGCCACTGCTCGCGCTTGCGCCGCCAGTAAAGGAGGTCGGCGCCGGACAGGACGAACTTGTCGCATTTGTGGCAGCCCAGGTTCCAGGGGCAGGCGCCGCCGTCGACGACGGGCTGGAAGGTGCAGAACCCGCCCTCGGCGGGAGTGCTGCGGGGGGACAGGTCGATGGCCAGGGCCTGGGCCTGTCCGGGGGTGAGCGGGGTGGTGTCGCTGGTGAGGAGTTCACCGGGGCGGGCGGTGCCGGGTCCGGCGACCCAGACGTGCTGGAGGACGTTCTCCAGGTCCGACTGGGTCAGGTGGACGTAGTGCTCGGTCATGCGGTCGGAGACCTGGCCGAGGTAGCGGCGGATGTGCGTCAGGCTCGCGCCGTGCCGCAGCAGCCGCGTGGCCAGCGTATGCCGGGCCTGGTGGGCGACGTAGTGACCGCCGAGGTCAAGCTCGGCGATCCAGCTGCGGAAGCCTGTGTGGAACCAGGTGTAGGACAGGCGCGGCGGCCGTCGGGATTGAGGATGTCGGTGGAGAACAGGGCCAGGTGAGCACACTCGGCAGCAGTGGGCGGGCGGCCGACGTGCCGGTCGGCGTAGTGAGTCAGGGTCTTTCGGCGGCGTTCTTCGAGCCGGTCCAGGAGATAGTCGGGGATGCGGACGGCCGCGTTCAGGTTGCCGACCTTGGTCTCGTCGTGCCCGGGGGTCTGTGTGCGGCCCTCCGGCGGCATGGCTCCCAAGAAGTCCCCGGCAGATCGGGCCATCCGACCAGGCCGCCGATTCGCCGGGTCTGTGAGCGTCTGGCGGGAGTGTCAACTCAAGGGCCCAGCCCGCTCATCACCAGGGCACTGGTCGTCGGCGCCACTCCTGGGCCGGCCAGCATCACCGCGCCACCCGCGGCGGCGACAACCGCGGGGACGGTGAAGGCCAGTGAGACCATCAGGGCGGCGTGCCGGGCCGCGCCCACCCCGTAGAACAAGAGCTGTGCGCCGACGAACAGCACAGCCGACCAGACCATCAAAGACCTGCGCCGGTACAGCTTGAGCAGATCCGCTCCGATCATCCTGATGCCTGTCATTTCGCCGCCTCCACGTTCGCCGTGATCTCCAGAAAACGTTCTTCGAGCGTGGCGCGCACCGGTTCGAGCCGTCCGACCTGCACGCCTGCCTCGACCATCAGGCGGTTGATCGTGGGGACAGTCACCCCGGGGACCGGAGTGATCCGCAGCATCCCGCTGTCGTCCACCGTGATGTCGGCCGCCGCCTGCCGATCTCTCAGCACCGCGGTCGCCCGCGCCGGGTCGTCGCACCCGACCAGCACATCCCGGCCGCCTTGAGCGATCTCGCCCACCGGTCCCGCGGCCAACAGCCGACCACTGTCGACGATCGCGACCAGGTCGCAGGTCTTCTCGACCTCGTCCAGGAGGTGGGAGCTGACAACGACCGTGCGCCCCTCATCGACCAGCGACCTGATGAGGTGCCGCATCTCGAGGATTCCCGCCGGGTCCAGCCTGTTCATCGGCTCGTCGAGAATCAGCAGCCGCGGATCACTGAGCAGGCAGCGGGCGATGCCCAGGCGCTGCCGCATGCCCAGGGAGTAGCTGCCGACCCGTTCGTCGGCCCGGTCGGTGAGCCGCACCCGCTCCAGCATCTCCGCCACCCGCCCTGGCGCGGCCGGGCCACGCACGGCTGCGGCGATCCGCAGGTTCTCCCGACCCGTCAGATGGAGATGGAACCGCGGCTCCTCAACGATCGCCCCGACTTCCGCAAGGGCCGCCCGCCGCTGGACCGGCATCGGCAACCCCAGCAGACGTATGCCGCCGGAGGACGGCCTCGTCAGCCCGAGCACCATCCGGATGAAAGTCGTCTTCCCCGCTCCGTTGGGGCCCAACAACCCGTAGAGGCGACCGTCCTTCAGGATGCTTCGCCGTGCGAGCAAACCGACGGTCCACGAAGTGACAAGTAGCTCTGTAGCGGATCAGGGATGGGCTTGATCCGCGCGCCTGGCAATGCGCCGTGCGGCGCTGAGGCACGACGAGAACCCGCCCGGGCGACAGGACCGGGCAGAGGCGGTCACGCGCGGCCGGACTCCGGCCCTTCGGCCGTGTCCGGCCGCGCGGTGTCTCCTCGTATCACCGTGTACCGCACCGCGTCCCGCCGCTGCCTGTCGCGGAACCCCACGGCGCGCATCACGCCTTCGCGGGTGAACCCGCCTTCTCCAGGGATCGTTGCTCGGAGACGTTGCCAGTCTCGGTGTCCGCTTCGAGCCGTACGACGGGAGAGCGCGCGAACAGGTAGTCGACGAGGTGGCGCTGCGCGGCGGTGCCGATGTCCCGCCCGCGCGCCTCGGGCCGCAGTTGCGCGCCGACGTTCCAGTACGGGGTGCGCCCCGCGCTGGTCCGGCGCCAGGCGACGATCCCGAGCGCGCCGCCGCTGAACATGCCGGCGCCTCAGAAGATCTGAATAGATGTGATGTTCGGTGGCTGGTTGGGGTAGGTCACGATGTTCCAGCGACTGATCCTGATGGTAGCGCCGTTGGCGTCGTTCATCTGGATGTCGTTGTTCCCAGTGGAGATCTTGTCCACCCAGGCGCCAGCTCCGAGTCTCATGGTCCCAGCGTTGGCGGCGCAGTATTCGAAGGGCCCGGAAGGGCCCTCAATGAGCGGACGACTGTAATGGCCCCAGATGTGCAACAAGTCGTCAGTAGTGCAAGGTGCCTGATTCATGGCGGGCGCGGCATTCGCCGGAGTTGCCATGCTGAGGCCTGCGGCCAGTAACGCTACAGCGAACAGGCTCCGAGCGGTCTTCCTGTTGGTGGGCACGATGTGATATCTCCTTGAGGATCGGGGTCCGCTGCGTGAGTCAGGGTTACTTCCGAACGGTGAGGCAACTGCCCGGCCAGGCTTGGGGTCGGCCCTATTGCGTTTCACGCCTGACACAGCGCTGTGTCGGCCAGGCGGGTATTGCCCACTTGTCCAGGTGACGGGACAAGTAGACTGGGCGTCACGCTCAAAGCCCAGGCAGAACAGCAGGCACAAGTACCGCGGGTGCAAGATGCCCGCACGTGTTTCCAGCGGAGAAGCAGAGGTTGGACAGCTC
>NZ_JBEYFC010000502.1:0-6463 GCF_040634175.1 Streptomyces sp. NPDC007162 | reverse complement strand
GCGTCGAGATCGACCGCCGCCGCTACCGCGGCCCGGGTCTGCCCGCCCCAGGTATCCGCAGCCCGTACGAGGGCCCAGTGACGAACGGGTGGCCGTTCCAGATCGACCCGGACGACATCACCCACATCTACTTCCGTGATCCGGCGACCCGTGTCTGGCACACCCTGACCTGGGAGCATGCACCGGCGGCGGGAATGCCGTTGAGCGAGGACGCCCTGGTCTTCGCCCGGAAACTGGCCGCCTCGAAGTACCGCTATCCCGACGACCGGCTCGCCGTCGCCGACCTGCTGGAGCGCTGGAATCTCGGACTGGGCACCACGCTTCCCGAACGACGAATCGCCTTGCGCCTGTCCCGCGAACAGGCCGCCCTCGAACTGCCCTCCACCGGTGTGCCGGAGGCCGGCTCCCTACCGTCCGTCCGCCGGGCGCTGGGCGAGGACTCGCGGCCAGCCGGACCCCCAGTCGCCGAACCCCCAGTTTCCGAGGCGGGTGATGACGACGAGGCCGACCTCGGGCCCGTCGACGAGGACGACTTCTACGCCGACGCTCTGGAGGACGTGTGAGTGCCCCGGCGTCCCGGCCGGATCCGGGGAATCTGGCGCTGTCACGGAAGGAGGACTTCCAGGCGTTCGCCGACGCGCCGCGCCGCATCCAGCCCGAGAGTCTGAACCGCGGTGAGCTTCGGGCCCTGGATACGGCGGCGCGAAGCGCCTACGACCGTGCGCGCCGGGAGTGGCACGCCAATCTGGGGCCGATCCGTACTCCTCAACTCGCCGCGCTGCACGAGGACTTGTGGGACATCGTGGACAGCAATCTCCAGGACGGCGACAAGGCGAAGGGGGCCGTGGCCGTCGACGCGTTCCCGGGCCTGGGCAAGACCACGGCGGTGCTCGCCTTCGCCCGGGAGTTCCACCGCCACGAGATCGCCGAATTCGGGGCGTTCACGGCGCAGGGGCATGAGCGGTGGCCTGTGTGCCGGGTGGGCCTGACCGGCAACACCGGTATGAAGGACCTCAACCGGGCCATGCTGGAGTTCTTCGGTCACCCCGGACGTCAGAACTCCACGGCCGCCCAGCTCGGCTTGCAGGCCCTGGACTGCGTGGTGTCCTGCGAGGTGCGTCTGCTGGTCCTGGACGACCTGCACTTCCTGAAGTGGCGCAAGACCAGCGGCATCGAGGTCAGCAACCACCTCAAGTGGATCGCCAACGAGTTCCCCGTCACCCTCCTCAAGGTCGGCGTGGGACTGGCGGACAAAGGCTTGTTCAGCGAGGGCGAGGCGAGTGGCGACACCGTTGTGGCGCAGACCGGCCGGCGCACCACCCGCCTGGACATGCCGCCCTTCACCATCGACACCGACCAGGGCCGTGCTCACTGGCGGCGGCTGCTGTTGGCCCTGGAACAGCGCATCATCCTGGCCGACACGTATCCCGGCATGCTCGCCGACGATCTGTCCGACTACCTCTTCGCCCGGTCGACCGGGCACATCGGCTCCTTGATGACCCTGGTCAACCGCGGCTGCCAGCGCGCCCAGCGCACCGGCACCGAATGCCTCACCCGTGATCTCCTCGACCGGGTCAGGAACGACGAGGCCGCCGAACAGGCCCGCCGCGAACTCGAATACGCCCTGGCGGCGGGGCGGGCCACCAGCCGTCCACGCAGGGCGCGGGCCGCCCGATGAGCCCCCGGCATCGGACCATGCCGATCCGGTGCGCACCGCAGCCCGGTGAAGCCCTGGATTCCTGGCTGGAGTTCACCGCCGCACGTCTGACCTGCCCGTTCACCGACGTTCTCAGCGCGCTCGGCCTCCCCAACCGGGAGACGGCCACGGCCGCCCTGGTCCTGCCGGCCTGGACCATCCGCCTCACCCGGGACGAACGGGCGGCCATCACCGCGGTCACCGGGATCGCCGAAGACGTGCTCACGGCGATGACCTTGCAGCCCTTCGACGGGCATGCGGTGGACATCCTGCCCCGGCACCGGCGAGTGAACCGGCGGGTGCTGTGGGGACGGGCCGGATCCCGGTTCTGCCCCTTGTGTCTCGCCGACACCGGTGGACGCTGGCCCGTGACCTGGCGGCTGAGCTGGTCCTTCGCCTGCACCCGCCACCACGTCCTGCTGGCCGACCGCTGCCCGGCCTGCCACGGCATCCCTCGCCTGCGCTCCCACCCCCGGCGGGACACACCCCGTCCGGGACGGTGTTCCAGCGCAGCCCCCGACAGCGGACCACGACCACCTCGCTGCCACCACCCCCTCACCGACACCGCCGCCACCGCGATCCCGGCCGACGGGAATCTGGCCGAGGCCCAACACTTCATCGACACCGCCCTCACCGCGCCGGGCCGTCGGGTGCGCTGGCCGCTGTACGGGCTCGGCGGCGCTCCGTTGAAGGTGGTACTGCGCGATACGAAGACTCTGGGAGCACTCGTCCTCAACCACGCAACCCCCGACGACCTGGGCCCGCTCGCAGCACCCAATGTCCTGGACCGTTTGGAGCACTACCGCGCTCACCCGCTGCCCGTCGGCTCCCAACGCTCACTGGACACCCGCCATGGTGATCTGCACAGCCACGTCCCTCCCGGCGACGCCGCTGCGACGGCCGTGGCAGTCTCGGCAGCGTTCCGTATCCTGCGCGCCGAGAACATCCGCTCCGCCGCCCGGGCCGCGGAGTGGCTGACCGGCCGGATGACCGCATCCGGCAGACCTCTGTACCCCGGCAACGTCGTCGCCCTCGGCGGAGCGATCTCGCCCGCGCTCGAAGCCACCCTGCGGTGCAGCAGGGAGAGCAAGCTGATGCCGGTGGCACGCCTGCGTCACCGCACCGGCGTCGACTCCACCAGGCCCCCAACCGACCACAACGCCAGAGCCCGCTTGCTGCCGGCCGGCCTGTGGCCGGAGTGGACGCTGCGGCTCACCCCACGGCACGCCAGCGGCAGGCCCGTCGCCCAACGCGCCGAGGAACTCCTTGCCGTCGCCTGCCTGCTGGCCGGAAACACCACACCGATCCGCGATGCGGTCCGCCTCACCGGCACCACCGTCAGCAGCCACAACGTGTCCACGTTCCTCGCCACCCTCACCCGCCACCCGCACGGCGCCGACGTCCTGCGTGCGGTGATCCTGCTCGCCGACCACCTCGACACGAACGGCGCCCCGATCGACTACGCACGCCGGCGGGCACTGTTCACCACCCGCCCCCAATTCATCGACGCGCGGGCATGGTTGGAGCTGCAGCGGAGACTGCGCTCGAACTCCAGCCCCAACCCGGTGCACGCACAGCGCTGGCTCTTCCACACGCTGACCGGCTCACCCGCCCACCATGCCCACCCCGACATCGCGCCGGCCACCCCCGCTCAACGCCAGCACTACCAGCGCTTTTGCTGGCGGATCCTGCCCGCCGAAGCAGAACTCCTCCGACACACCGCACGACGTCTCCTCGACGAGCACGGCATCAACGAGCCCCTCCAGTGGACGCCCCAACTCCCCGAACGCGCGCTGCACGGCCTTCAACTGCCCGGGCCCGATCCGCACAGCATCAGCCCCGAACGGCTCCACCAGGCCGTGCCCGGCAGCGACTTCTCCATCGCCCAGCTCGCCCGCACCCTTAAGACGACCACCACCCACGTCGTCCACCTGCTCTCCGAGCACCCCGTCGACTGGAGCCCGCCCCGCTTCCGCCGCACCCAACACACTGCCACCCGGACAGCACAGTGGCGCCAGTGGTACGAACGCGACCGCCTCTCCCTCCAGGCCATCGCCGACTTGGAGGAGACCACTCTCGCCACCATCCGTCTCGCGCTCCTCAAGAACGGCACCCAACTGCGTCCCGCCGGCTCCCGTCCAGGCCGACCGAGACGGAAGTGAGCAGAGAGACGGTCGGGAAACGCTGCCTGTCTCCGTGGCAGTCCGGAACCCATCCGAGCCGTCGCAAAGGGCATGCAAGGACAACTGGGAACTGTCCGGGCGATCTTGTTGGCCACTAGCGACGAGGTTGGGGATGGATACTGGCCGGAAGGCTCGGTTCCCTGGGAGACAAGAGCGTCCTGGGACCGACACGCACCCGAACGGCGCCAGCCCCGGCATCGCTAGGACGTGACGCCTCGTGCGACAGGCAGGGTGCTCGTGGCACCGGTCAGTCGTCGGCTGCCACCGTGCTCAGCAGGGTGGGTGCCGCGACCACTTCGACCTCGCCCGGCGGCAGGATGTGGCCCTCGGCGCAGGAAAGCCGGGGGTGGACAGGTGCCCCGCAATCCCGGTGTCGCAGACGTACCGGACCTCCGTCAGGGGCGGCATGCCGGTCGCCCCACTCCATGAGGGCGAAGAAGGCGACCATGAGCTCTTCGCCGGGCGGGGTGAGTTCGTAGCGGTGCCGTGTGCGCTGGCCGGCTTCCTGGTAAGGCACCCGGGTCAGGAGCCCGACGTCGACAAGTTCTTTGAGCCGCTTGGACATCGCGGGCTCGCTGAGCGGGGTTTCCCGCACGAAGTCCTGGAAGTACGTCGTGCCGTAGAACGCCTCGCGCAGCACCAGCAGGTTCGCCGGGGTGCCGAGCACCTCCAGGGCGCGAGCGGCGGAACAGCGCTCGGACCGCCAGCTGTCGCGGTCGGCCAGCAGGCCAATCAGGGATGACGTCACCACTCCACTCTACGAGCAGCCTGACTTAAGGTACGTTAAGTCAGCCGTCGCGCCCACCTCTGGAGGTTTCCCCATGTCAGCTGCAGCCCTGGAAGCAACTCTCGATCACGAGCAGGTGGTGGTCCGGTCAGGCCGCCGGACCGGCCTCCCTGTGATCATCGCCATCCACTCGACCCGCCTCGGGCCCGCAGTGGGCGGCGTCCGCATAACCCGCTACGCGTCCCCCGCCGACGCGTTCGTCGACTGCCTTCGGCTGAGCCGGGGCATGACGTACAAGGCCGCCGCCGTCGGCAACGGCACGGGCGGCGGCAAAGCTGTCGTACCGCTGCTTCCCGGCGGCCCGCAGCAACTGGACGAGGCGCTGCGTGACGGACTGCTGATGGACCTGGCCGAAGTGGTGCACGAACTCGACGGTGCGTACCACGTGGCGCCGGACGTGGGCAGCAGCACCGCCGACATGGTCCGCATCCGTCGCCGCACGCCGTACGTCGGCGGCTACTCGACCACCGAGAACGGACTGGGTGCGACAACGTTCGGCACGGCTGCGGGCGTGGAGCACGCGATGCTGGCCACTGCCGAGCATCTGTGGGGTGCCGCCGATCTGCACGGCCGGGACGTCGTGGTCGTCGGCTTCGGGGCCGTGGGGGAGGAACTCACCCGACGCCTGGTGGCCGCAGGAGCCACGGTCAGGGCAACCGACATCGACATCACCCGTCGCGCAGCCGTGGAGACGGCTGGAGCAGGGTGGGTGGAACTCGACGGCGCCTACACGCTGGAGACGGAGATCCTGGCGCCGTGCGCACTGGGCGGAGTGTTCACCAGTGAGCTGGCGGCTGCGCTGCGCTGCCGCGCCGTGGTCGGCTCGGCCAACAATCAGCTGGCCACCGACGAGGTGGCCGCCGATCTCGCCAAGGCAGGAATCGCCTGGGCCCCCGACTTCGTGGCCAATGCCGGCGGAGTGATGTACGGGACCGGCGTCGAACTGCACCACCTGAGCCCTGAGCAGTCCCGGGACCGGCTGGGGTCGATTCAGTCGACGACCGCCGAGATCCTGCGGCGGAGTGCCGAAGAGGCTACGACCACCCTGGCAGCTGCCAACCGGATCGCGGAGCGCGCGCTGGCCGCCGCCGGGCGATAGCTCTCTGCTCGACGACCGGCCCGCCGGTTGAGGGACGCCTCTTTGCTGCGGACACCCTCGCCCGCCGGGTCGTGCTCGTGCACCGGCATCTGAGAACTGTTCCGGTCGTGGCGCCTCCCCGGCGCGGGGTTCACAGCCGGCTGCGTTCGCCCCCCTTCCCGGCTCGTATTTCACCGCGCGGGCACGACACCCCAAGCGCCGATCGCCCCTCTAGGGGGGACGGCGCCTCTCACGGAGAAAATCGATGAGTACGTGTGCGGCCGTGTGCCGCGTGGCCCAGGCCGGGGTGCTGCGATGCGCTCGGCCTTCCGACATCTGGTTCAAGCCCGCGCTGAGCGTGGTCGCCGCTACCGCCCTGCCTGCTCTGTCTCTGCTTGTGCTGGGCAGGCTCGACCTGGCGATGTACCCGATAGCTGGCGCCATGTCCGCTCTGTACTGTCACCACCGCCCATACGCTGCCCGGTGCCAGACCCTGGTCTGGGTGGTGCTCGGCATGGTCGGCGGCCTCGCCGTCGCGCTGCTCACGGCGGCGCTCACCACCAACGCAGCTGTCCTGGTCGGTGTCGGCGCTCTCATGGCCGCTCTACAGAAGGCCGTCTGCGACGCCACCCGCATCGGCCCGCCCGCCAGTGTGGTCCTGACTTTCATCAGCTCGACCGCTCTGTTCCTGCCGCAGACTCCCGCTCAGGTACCTGGCC
>NZ_JBEYFC010000501.1:0-6481 GCF_040634175.1 Streptomyces sp. NPDC007162 | reverse complement strand
GCGCCTTCCTGCCGCTGATCGCCTCCGGGCGCCCGGTCGGCTCGTGCATCCTCGGCTTCGACGACGAGCGCGGCTTCAGCACCGAGGAACGCACCGTCCTGATGGCGCTCGCCGGCCTGATCGCGCACGCGATGGAGAAGGCCCGGCGCTACGACAGCGAGGCCGCCCTCGCCCGCGGCCTCCAGCAGGCGCTGCTGCCGCGCCGGCTGTCGGCGCACCCCTGGGTGGAGACCGCGGGACGGTACCTGCCGGGCACCCAGGGCATGGACGTGGGCGGTGACTGGTACGACGTGGTGGAGGCCGGCGACGGACTCGCCCTGGTCATCGGGGACGTCCAGGGGCACGGGGTGCAGGCCGCCGCGACCATGGGGCAGCTGCGCAGCGCCGTGCGGGCGTTCGCACTCGGCGACCGGCCGCCCGACGAGGTGCTGAGCGGCACCAACCGGCTGCTCATCGATCTCGACCCGGGCCAGTTCGCGAGCTGCTGCTATCTGCGTCTCGACCCGGCCACCGGGCTCGCCCGGGTCGCCAGGGCCGGGCATCTGCCGCCCCTGCTGCGTGCCCCGGACGGCCGCACCGACGTCCTTCAGCTCCCCGGTGGTGTGGTCCTCGGTGTGGATCCGCGGGCCCGGTACCCGGTGACCGAGCTGGAGCTGGTGCCCGGCGCGATCCTCGCCCTGTACACCGACGGACTGGTGGAGCGGCCCGGCGCCGACATCGACGACGGCATATCCGCGCTGCGGGTGGCTCTGGAACGGGCCGGGGCGGTGCCCGGGCGGCGGGGCGGCCGGTCCCTCGCCGGAGTGGCGGACCGGCTCACCGCGATGGCCCGGAACGCCACCGACCGACCGGACGACGTGGCGCTGCTGCTCGCCACCCGCCGCCCCCCGCACCGAGGCGCCGACGACAGACCCCCACCCCCGCACCGAGGCAGCGAGAACCGACCCCAATCCCCCCGCACCGTGCCGCACGGACCGACCCCACCCCCCACCAAGCCGCATGAACCAACCCCAAGCCCCCCACCAAGCCGCACGGACCGACCCCAAGGCCCGCGCTGAGCGGCGGAGACCGGCTCGGACCGGGGGGCGGCACGGCATCGGGCCAGGTTGCCTCCCGAGACCCTCTCGCCTCGCGCGGCCGGGCAGTGTAGACATGGGCTCATGGTCCGTCTGCCCGGCCGGTCCGACACTCGGCCGCCCCGTTCCGGGAGTCCGCGTGCGCCGCTCAGCGAGGGGGAGCAGGGAGTGAGGGAGCCCGGGCGGGTCCGGTCGGCGCTCAGCGGGCGCAGTGTGGCCGGACAGGTGTTCGTGCTCCAGGTGGTGATCGTGCTGCTGCTGGTCGCGGCGGCCGTGGTGGCCCAGGTCCTCCAGGTGCGGCACGACAGCAGCACGGAGGCCCGCAACCGGTCGCTGGCCGTCGCCCAGACGTTCGCCGACGCGCCGGGCACGGCGGCGGCGCTGCGGCTGCCGCATCCCACGACCGTGCTCCAGCCGAAGGCGGAGGCGGCCCGCAGGGCGACCGGCGTGGACTTCATCGTCGTCATGAACACCGACGGGATCCGGTACACGCATCCCAAGCCGGACCGGATCGGCAAGAGGTTCGTCGGGAACATCGGCCCCGCGGTGGCCGGCGGCACCGTCACCCAGGAGGTCCACGGCACCATCGGGGAGCTGGTGCAGGCCGTGGTGCCGGTCAAGGACCCGGCCGGCAAGGTGGTGGGGCTGGTGTCGGCCGGCATCACCACCGCGCACGTGGGCGGCGCCGCCGACCAGCAGCTGATGCTGCTGCTGACCGCGGCCGGTGTCGCCCTCGCGCTGGCACTGGCGGGAACGGCGCTGGTCGGCCGTCGCCTGCTGCGTCAGACGCACGGGCTCGGCCCGAACGAGATGACCCGCATGTACGAGCACCACGACGCGGTGCTGCACTCGGTGCGGGAGGGGGTGCTGATCGTCGGTGGCGACGGCCGGCTGATGCTCGCCAACGACGAGGCGCAGCGCCTGCTGGACCTGCCCGCGGACGCCGAGCGCCGGCGCGTCGTGGACATCGGCCTGGACGGCGACACGGCGGAGCTGATCGCCTCGGGACGGGTCGCCACCGACGAGGTGCACCTGGTCAAGGACCGGCTGCTGGCCGTCAACCAGCGCCCGATCGAGGTGCGCGGCCGGCCGCCGGGCAGCGTCACCACGCTGCGCGACTCCACCGAGCTGCGCGCTCTGTCCGGCCGCGCCGAGGTGGCCCGTGAACGCCTGAACATGCTGTACGACGCCGGAGTGGGCATCGGCACCAGCCTGGACGTCACCCGGACCGCGGAGGAGCTCGCGGAGCTCGCGGTACCGCGGTTCGCGGACTACGCCACGGTCGACCTGTACGACGCGGTGCTCAAGGGCGAGGAGCCGAAGCCGGGGGACGCGCTGTGCCGGGTGGCGCTCACCGGTGTCCGCAAGGACGCCCCGCTGTACCCGGTCGGCGAGCGGTTCCGGTTCGTGCCGTCCTCTCCGCAGGCCCGCAGTCTCCAGACCGGCGAGTCGGTGGTCGAGCAGCGGCTGCGGGAGGCGCCCGGCTGGCGGGCCCAGGACGTGGAGCTGACCGGCCGGATCCTGGAGTTCGGCATCCACTCGCTGATCACGGTGCCGCTGCGGGCCGGGAACCTGGTGCTGGGCCTGGCCAACTTCTGCCGTTCGGAGAAGCCCGCGCCGTTCGACGCCGAGGACCTGGCCCTCGCCGAGGAGCTGGTGGCCCGCGCGGCCGTCTCCATCGACAACGCCCGCCGGTACACCCGCGAGCACAGCATGGCGGTCACCCTCCAGCGCAGTCTGCTGCCGCGCAGTCTGCCGGAGCAGAGCGCCCTGGACATCGCCTACCGCTATCTGCCGGCGCAGGCGGGTGTGGGCGGCGACTGGTTCGACGTGCTGCCGCTGTCCGGGGCCCGGGTGGCGCTGGTGGTCGGGGACGTCGTGGGGCACGGCCTGCACGCGGCGGCGACCATGGGGCGGCTGCGCACCGCCGTGCACAACTTCACCGCCCTCGATCTCCAGCCGGACGAACTGCTCGGGCTGCTCGACGAGTTGGTGAGCCGTATCGACCAGGACGAGACGCCCTCGGACAGTACGGCCACCATCACCGGGGCGACCTGCCTGTACGCGATCTACGACCCGGTCTCCCGGCGCTGCACGGTGGCCCGGGCCGGTCATCCGCCGCCGGCGCTGCTGCGGCCGGACGGCAGCGTGGAGTTCCCGGACGTGCCGGCCGGTCCCCCGCTGGGGGTCGGCGGGCTGCCCTTCGAGACGGCCGAGCTGGAGCTGCCCCCCGGCAGCAGGCTGGTGCTGTACACCGACGGGCTCGTCGAGGACCGGCAGCGGGACATCGACGAGGGGCTCGACCTGCTCGCCGGGGCCCTGGAGTCGGCGGCCGACGGCACCCCGGAGGAGACCTGTGCGGCGGTTCTGGAGCGGTTGCCGGCCCGCCCCAGTGACGACGTGGCGCTGCTCGTGGCCCGGACCCGGGCGCTCGGCCCGGACCGGATCGCCGAGTGGCAGGTGCCCGCGGATCCGGCGGCCGTCTCCGAGGTGCGGTCCGAGGTGACCCGCCGGCTGTCCGACTGGGGCCTGGACGAGCTGTCGTTCACCACCGAGCTGATCCTCAGCGAGCTGGTCACCAACGCCATCCGCTACGGCCGCGCCCCCATCGGGGTACGGCTGCTGCGCGACCGGACGCTGATCTGCGAGGTGTCCGACGCCAGCACCACCTCCCCGCACCTGCGGTACGCGGCGAGCACCGACGAGGGCGGCCGGGGCCTGTTCCTGGTGGCGCAGATCGCCGAGCGCTGGGGCACCCGCTACACGCCGGCCGGGAAGGTCATCTGGGCGGAGCAGCCGGTGCCCTGACGTCAGCCCAGGGCACGGTCGAGGTTGAAGGCGGCGCTGATCAGGGCGAGGTGGGTGAACGCCTGCGGGAAGTTGCCCTGTTGCTCGCCGGTGCGGCTGATCTCCTCGGCGTACAGGCCGAGATGGTTGGCGTAGGTGAGCATCTTCTCGAAGGCGAGCCGGGCCTCGTCCACGCGTCCGGCGCGCACCATGGCCTCGACGTACCAGAAGGAGCAGATGGAGAAGGTGCCCTCGTCGCCGCGCAGGCCGTCGGGGCTGGCCTGCGGGTCGTAGCGGTAGACGAGGGAGTCGGAGACCAGGTCCTCGGTGAGGGCGTCCAGGGTGGACAGCCACTTGGGGTCGGTCGGGGCGATGAACTTGGCCAGGGGCATCATGAGCAGCGAGGCGTCCAGCACCTCCCCGCCCTCGTGCTGGACGAAGGCGCCGCGCCGGTCGGACCAGCCGCGGTCCATGATCCTCCGGTAGATCGTGTCGCGGGACTGCCGCCAGCGGGGCAGGTCGGCGGGCAGGCCCCGCCGGTTGGCGAGGCGGATCGCCCGCTCGATGGCCACCCAGCACATCAGCCGCGAGTAGAGGAAGTCCTTGCGGCCGCCGCGGGTCTCCCAGATGCCCTCGTCGGGCTGGTCCCAGTGCTCGCAGACCCAGTCGACGAGGCGGGTGACGTCGTCCCACTGGGCGCTGGAGACGGGCTGCGCCCACTTGTCGTAGAGGTAGATCGAGTCGATGAGGGCGCCGTAGATGTCCAGCTGGAGCTGGCCGGCCGCGGCGTTGCCGACCCGGACCGGAGCGGAACCGCGGTGGCCCTCCAGGTGCTTCAGCTCGCGTTCGCCCAGGTCGGCGCGGCCGTCGATGCCGTACATGATCTGCAGCGGGCCGGAGGCGAAGCCGTCGCCCGGGCTGATGTAGGTGGTCACGAATCTCATGAAGGCCGCGGCCTCGCTGCTGAAGCCGAGTCGCAGCAGCGCGTACACGGCGAAGGCGGCGTCGCGGATCCAGACGTAGCGGTAGTCCCAGTTGCGTTCGCCGCCGAGCTGCTCGGGGAGGCTGGTGGTGGGGGCGGCGACGATGGCGCCGGTGGGGGCGTAGGTGAGCAGCTTCAGGGTGAGGGCCGAGCGGTGCACCATCTCGCGCCAGCGGCCCCGGTAGCGGGACTGGTGCAGCCAGCGCCGCCAGTAGCAGACGGTGGTCTCGAACTGACGCTGGGCCTCGGTGCGGGCGCAGCCGCGCGGGGCGATGTGCTCGCCGGCCTGGTCGAGGGCGAAGACGGCGGTCTCGCCCTCGACGAGCTTGAAGTCGGCGTGGGCGTCGGGGCCGTCGCTCTCCAGGGCCACCGTCGAGGTGAGCGCCAGGGACATCGCCGCGGACTCGAAGACGGCGGTGTCGCCGAGCATGCGCAGGGTGTGCGGCCGGGCCCCGTAGTCGAAGCGGGGGGCCACCCGGACCCGGAAGGGCACGGTGCCGCGTACGCACACCACCCGGCGGATCAGCCGGTGCCGCTCGCACTCCGCGGGCTCGGCGGACTCGCCGCTCACCGGCATGAAGTCCTGGACCTCCCCCACCCCCTCGTCGGTGTAGAAGCGGGTGATCAGCACGTTGGTGTCGGGGAAGTAGAACTGCTTGGTCCGGGCGGGTACGGCCGCGGCCAGCGCGAAGAAGCCGCCGCGCTCGGCGTCCAGGATCGCGGCGAAGACGCTCGGTGAGTCGAAGGACGGGGTGCAGTACCAGTCGATCGTGCCGTTGCTGCCGACCAGGGCCACGCTGCGCAGGTCGCCGATCAGTCCGTGTTCGGCGATCGGCAGGTAGCGGGGGCTTCCGGGGGCATTCTCGTAGAACGGCTGCTCGGCCATCGTGGCGGCCTCCCCGAAACGGGTGTACGGTCACGTACCAGCTTAAAAGGGAAGTGTTCCGTTCCGCACCGGCTGCCCGGGCGGGCCGGCCCCGGATCCGCTCGGGATGCGGGGCGCGGCCAGGCGGGCAATCGTGAGAAAGTGCACCCGCTCCGCGAAGGAGGGACCATGTCGACCTCAGAACCCGAAGCGTCCTGGTCGTCCGAGGACCGCGCCACCCCGGACTCCCTGCTGCACAGCGCCCCCGGCTCCGGGGTGGTACCGGAGGACCTGGTACTGGCGTCGGGCCGGGACGTCACCCCGGCCACCCTCGAATGGGCCAGGAAGAAGCTGGAGCGCGAGGGCCCGAACTGCATCGAGCGCCTGCTGCCCTGAGCACGGCAACAGCCCAGGTCCGCATGGGATTTCATACGGAGGTTGCCGGTTCACCCTTTCGGAGCGGGGGCGCCTGCTGACAGACTCCGCAAGGTGCCAGACTTCGACATGCTCGTCATCGGATCCGGTCCCGGCGGTCAGAAGGCCGCCATCGCCGCGGCCAAGCTCGGCCGCCGGGTGGCCGTGGTCGACAGCCCCGAGATGGTCGGCGGTGTGTCCATCCACACCGGCACCATCCCCTCCAAGACCCTGCGCGAGGCGGTCCTCTACCTGACCGGACTCACCCATCGCGACCTGTACAGCCGCTCGACACCGCCGGGGGTGTCCAGCGGGCCGGTGATCATGCCGATCCTGCGGCGGCCCACGGCCAGCAGA
>NZ_JBEYFC010000500.1:0-6487 GCF_040634175.1 Streptomyces sp. NPDC007162 | reverse complement strand
GTGGGCGGACTTCTTGGCGTACTGCTGGGCCAGTTCCACCAGGTAGTCGCTCTGGCTGCCGGTGTCGTACACCTTGTTGGTCGCGATCGGCTCGGGGAACGTCGTGTACGTGGCCCGCTCGGCCGGCGACAGCTTGCCGATCTTGACCATCCGGTCCAGGATCCAGGACCAGCGCTCCACCGCCCGCTTGTGGTTGGCCTTGCTGAGCGTCGGGTCGTAGAGTCCGGCACCCTTGAGCAGTGAGGCGAGCATGGCGGCCTGGCTCGCGTTCAGCTTGCTGACGTCCTTGCCGTAGTAGGCCTGGGCGGCGCGCTGGATGCCGTACGTCCCGCGGCCGAACCAGCTGGTGTTGAGGTAGCCCTCCAGGATCTGGTCCTTGCTCATCTTGTTGTCGAGCTTGAGGGAGATCATGGCCTCGGTGAATTTACGGCTGACCGTCTGGTTCTGCGAGAGATAGACGTTCTTCACGTATTGCTGGGTAATGGTGGAGCCACCTTCGGTGTCTCCTTCGCCAACTGTCCGCCACAGAGCGCGAGTTATGCCTTTGACGGAGATTCCGGGGTCCGAGTAGAAGCTCTCGTTCTCCGCCGCGAGCACCGCCCAGCGCACGTCCACGGGTATGTCCTTGAGCGGCATGTCCTGCCGCTGCACCCAGCCGGTCCGGGCCATCGGCGTGCCGTCGGACCAGAAGTAGACGTTGTCCTGCTGGGTGGCGTAGCTGTTGAGGTTGGACGGTATGTCCGTGGTCGCGTAGGCGACGACGAGGAACATCCCGGTCAGCCCGATGCCGCCGAGCCAGGCGCCGAGCCACTGCCGCCAGGACGGCATCCAGCGCCGCCAGCCGGCCCGGCCCGGCCGCGGGTACACCGGCCGCAGCCGGCGCGCGTAGGGCGCCAGGGGCGCGAGCCTGGGACCGACCAGGGCCCGGAGGGCCGCCAGTGCCGCCAGCACCCGTTCCCACGGTGACAGGCGCGCGCTGCGGCGCCGCTCGGCACGGCCCGCCGAGGTCGCCGACTCCGGTTCGGTCCGCGGTTGTTCGGGCACCCGGATCTGCATCGTGACGTCGGCCCGCAGGGCGCCCACGTTCAGATGCAGGGTCTCGTCATGGACGGGCGCATCCGGCTTCTTGCGCCGGGCACCAGCGCGGTCGCCGCCCTTGGCCTTCGTCTTCGCGGCGTCGCCGTCCTCGGCCCGCAGGGCGTGCAGCTCGTTCCACAGAGCCTCCGCCTTCTGCCGTGCAACCTCCTGGGCACGCTGAGCGTCGTCGCCCTTCTGCCACAGAGCATGCTCCGCACGCAGCGCGTCGACCTTCAGATGCAGGGTCGCATCCGGCTCGAACGGTTTCTTCTTCCCCCGGGATTTGGCCTGGTCATGGCCCTTCTCCGGGTCGCCCGTCCGCTCCGTTGCGTCCGTCACGACTGCGTCTCCCCTCGCACTCGGTCTTGCGCGCGCGGTTAGACAGGTCGGGTGGACAGGCCGCGACAGGCGCGGCGCTTCGAGCCCCCCTCTTCCCCCGGTCTTTCGGCTCCTCGCGGCCAGCTCAAATTATCAGCGATCTTTTCAAAATCTCCGCACAAGTATCGGACAGAAAGGAAGACTCATGAAATTCTGAGGTGCAGTGATGCCCGTCACTCTCGCATCACTGCCGTTAGCCTGTTCCCATGCCCCGCTACGAGTACCGCTGCCGCACCTGCGCCGCCACCTTCGAACTCGCCCGTCCGATGGCCGACTCGTCGGCTCCGGCAGTCTGCCCCGAAGGGCATGAAGACACTGTAAAGCTCCTGTCCGCGGTTGCGGTCGGCGGGGCGAGGTCCGCGCCCGCCGCCGCCTCCCAGGGCGGCGGCTGCTGCGGCGGCGGCTGCTGCGGTTAACCCTCCGTACGAACGGTCTTCAGGAATTCCCGCAGGATTCGTTCCCCGGCGAGCACGCCCCGTTCCGGCAACGCGCTGATGGCCGGTCCCGTCCACCCGGCGTCGGCCAGCTCACCGTGGCCGGGCCGCCAGCCGCGGTCCGCGGCCAGCAGCAGGTCGGCGTCGAGCAGCGAGTCCCCGGCGGCCAGCGTCAGTCCGGCCCCGGTCCTGCGGGCCACCTCCCGCATCGCCGCGCTCTTCGTCAGCGGCTTCGGTACGGCGTAGATCTTCCGCCCCTGCAGGGACACCGTCCAGCCGCGGTTCTCCGCCCACACGGCGAGGTTCTTCACCCACTCCTCGGGCAGCAGCTCACGCTCCACCACGAGGTAGGCGAACAGGTCCTCGGCGACCCGGTGCTTGCGCAGCCACAGCGGGTCGGCGCGCTCCGTCAGATACGCCCGCACCTCGTCCAGCGGCGCGCACTCGTCGGCCAGCCGTGCCAGCACGCGCGCGTGCCAGTCCCCGTCGGACACCCCGTCCACGAGCAGATGCCCGCCGTTGGCGCAGATGGCATACGTGGGCGGGGGGCCCGGCAGGTTGATGCGCTGGTACTGCTTGCGGGTCCGGGTCGTCGTCGGCACGAACACGGCCGCGTCCCCCAGCTCGGTCAGCAGCCCGGCCGCCGTCTCCGTGAGGTACGACAGCGGCCTGCTCTCGTGCACCTCGACACAGAGCAGCCGGGGCGCCCGAGCGTCCGGCACGGTCAGCGCCAGCGCACCCGCGGAGTAGATCAGCGTACGGTCCAGGTCGCTCGCGACGAGCACCGTCATCAGACGTTCACCGTCCTGCCGTCGGCGCCGGTCGCGCCACGCGTGTACTTGGGGTGGATCAACCCGACGCAGGTGTACGGCAGTTCGCCGACCTCCTGCACGGGCACTCCTCTCTGCTCCGCGAGCAGCCGCACATGGTCGAGGTCGGCGCCCGCCCCGGCCCGCGCCAGGATCTTCCAGGGCACCCGGCGCAGCAGCACCCGGGTGGTCTCGCCGACGCCCGGCTTGACGAGGTTGACGTCGTGGATGTCGTACTCCTCGCTGATCCGCTCGACGGCCGCCCAGCCCTCCCAGGTGGGGGTGCGGTCGGCGACGGCCAGTTCCTTCACGGCGGCGTCCACCGCGTCCACGACCTCGCCGAAGCGCGCGGCGACCGCGTCCAGGAAGGCCACCGACACGTCGGCCCCGGCCAGTTCGCGGTAGAACTTGGCGCCGTGGAAGTCGTGCGGGCCCACCAGGTCGGCGCGCAGCACGGTCCGCGAGATCAGCCCGGAGACGGTCGAGTTGAGGCACGCGGAGGGAATCAGGAAGTCCTCGCGGGTGCCGTACGTCCGTACGCACGACCCGGGGTCGGCGAGCACCGCGATCTCCGGGTCGAAGCCGGTGACGCCCGCCTGCTCCTCGAACTCCTCGACCGCGTCGGCCAGTTCCCTGGTGATCGCGCCCTTGCCGGTCCAGCCGTCCACGAAGACGACGTCCCGCGGGTCGTGGTGGGCGGCCAGCCAGCGCAGGGCGTTCGCGTCGATGCCCCGGCCGCGCACGATCGAGACGGCGTAGTGCGGCAGGTCGAGGCCGTACCGGAACTGCGCCCAGCGGCGCATCAGCACACCGACCGGCGTCCCGGCGCGGGCCAGCGACACCAGCACGGGGCGCGGGGACCGCTCGGCCAGCACGGTCTCGGTGACGACCCCGACCGCCTGCGCGATCCGGGCCGCCGAGGTCCCGAGGGCCGCGTGGAAGAGGGCCTGGTACTGCTCGCTCGGCTGGTACTCCACGGGCAGCGACTCGGCGTAGTGCGCGCCGCCGCTCTGGATGGCCTCCTCGCGTTCCTCGGTCGGTGCCTCCAGCGTGACGTCCGAGAGGTCCTGGAGCAGCCAGCCGACGTCGTCGGGCGCGTAGGAGGAGAAGGCGGGGCCGCGGAGGGGCTCGGGCAGCATGGCGGGGCTCTCTTCGGACAGCGCGGGGACGTACGACGGTACAACCGCGAGCAGGACGTGCGGGGCATGCGCGCCGAGGTGGGCCAGCAGGCCGTCGGGGGCGTGCAGTTCGGGGGTGTCGCCGGTGGAGTCGACGAAGAGGACGACGGCGTCGAAGCCGGCGCCCGCGACGTTGTACGCGTAGCGCTCGCCGGGGCCGTCGGCGGGGTGGTCGTGGGCCGGGAAGGCGAGACGGCTGCGGATGGCGTAGCCGGGGTCGTCGACGGCCAGGACGGGTGACCGGGTGGTGGTGGAGTACCGCACCTCGGCGGTCACCAGGGCCTCCAGCTCACGGGCGACCCTGAGGGGCGTGTACATCAGCTCCTCGAAGCCGAGCGTGAGCACGCGGCGGGCGTCGGGGGGCAGGGCTTCGGCGAGCCTCGCGGCCATGAGGGGCAGGGTTGATTCGAGGCGTATGCGGTGGGCGGGGGTGAAGCCGTGCCGTCCGCCGTCGGGGAGGCCGGGGGGCCAGTGCAGGTCGACACGGGTGAGGTGGGCAGTTCCCCGCGCCCCTGGGGGGTCGGGCCTGGAGTGGGCTTCAGGGGCAGCGCCGGCAAGGGGGGCGGGGAACTGCGCGAACGGCCCCGGCGGCGCCGCGGACGGCCGGCCACCTGTCGCGGCACCCTCTTCGTACCGCGCCACCAGTTCCTGCCCCTTTTCGAGCACCCCCTCCGGCAGCCGCACCGTCCCCGACGCCGCCGCCACCAGATCCACCCGCGCGTCGATCTCCTCGGCGAACGACGCCAGCCGACCCGCGTCCGCCGCCGACCGCATATCCACCAACGCCACCACGACGTAACGTTTCCGCGGATAGCGGGCGTGCAGGTCGCGGATCGTGTTGAGGACCGTGTTGCCGGTGGAGAACTCGTCGTCGACGAGGACCAGCGGGCCGTCACCGGCCAGCAGGGCCGGGTCCTCCGGCAGCAGCAGGTGCGACGTGGCGTGGGAGTGGGACTCCTCGAAGCCGCCCGCGGGGGCCACCCCGGGAACCGGCCGCCGCGTGGAGTGCAGGTACGGCGCGAGCCCGATCCCGTCGGCCACCGAGTGACCCAGCCCCGTGGCGGTCTCGGCGTAGCCCAGCACCACCGACCGTGCCGCCTCCCGCTCGCCGAGCAGCTCGCGCACCCGTCGGCCCAGGCCGAACCCGTGGCCGTACACGACGGACGGCGACTGCGGGACGTGCTTGCCGAGGACGTTGGAGACCAGCAGGTGGGCCCGCTTCGGGTTGCGGCGCAGGGCGAGGCCCAGCAGAGCCCGCAGCCCGTCGTCGCCCGCCAGCTCGACGCCGAGTCGCTCGGCGACCCAGCTGCCGGACCAGACCCCGTTGTTCGCTGAGATGTTCATGCGTTCCCTGTGTCGTCCCCTAGGGCCCGTCACCCGGGTATCCCGGCCGCGAGCAGCTCCACGAAGCCGACGTCCTCGTTGGCGACGCCGAAGACCTCGGCGCGGAGCATGGTCCGCTCGGCCCAGGCCCGGTGCGGCTTCACCTCGTTCATCTTGTTCGTGTAGGCCGAGCGAAGTACACCCCCGCCGCCGCGTTCCGGCCGCAGGATGTCCTGGGCGTCGGAGAACTCCTCGTGACTGACGACGGACAGCGCGTGCACGGGGATCACGTGGGACGGGTGGATGCAGGTCTTGCCGAGCAGGCCGTTGGCCTGGTCGAGGGAGATCTCCCGCAGCAGGCCGTCCATGGCGTGCTCGATGAGCCGCTCGCGCAGTTCCACGGCCTGCCCCTCCAGGAACGGGCTGGCGCGCAGCATCGGCTTGAACATGCGCTCGGGGACCCGGAAGTACTCCCACACCGGCCCGGTCACCGTGAACCCGGTGCCGTCGGCACGGCCCAGCATGTTCACCACGTCGGCGATGACGGAGGCGATGATCTGGACGTCGTAGGCGGTCATGTCGGGCGCCCGGCGCAGCCCGTAGGAGGAGCAGAAGTCGGTGACGCCGAGACGCAGGGCCAGCACCTTGTCGCGGTACTTGTCGACGGTGCGGGCGATGCCCTCCAGGGCGTCCACGCGCGTCTCCCGGTACATCAGCTCGGGCGTCTCCAGCACGGGCATCCCGAACAGCCGGCGTCCGCTGCTCGCCGCGGCGTCCTCCAGCGCCTGGAGGAAGGGGATGCCGCGCTCCTCGGTGAACTTCGGGAACACGAACCCGGACAGCAGCGACACCGTGTCGCCGAGGCGCCGTACGAGGTCGGGGATCTGCTCGGCGTCGCGGACCCGGATGAACAGCAGCGGCAGCTCCGTCCCGGCCCGCTCCCGCTCGGCCAGCTCGGCGAACTGCCGGACGAGGTTCTCCTCGCCCGCCGGGACGTCCTCGTCGCCGATGGAGTCCTCCAGGCACAGCACCATCGAGACCACGCCGAGCGCCGCCTGCTTGACGATGTCGTCGGCCAGCCGCGGCCGGGTGGCCGGACTGTAGAGCGTGGCGCCCAGGGCCGCGGAGAGCAGCCGGGCCGGGGAGTCGGCGGTGAACACGCACGGCTCCTGGTGGAAGAGACGCTGTCGCACCTCAGGGGCGACGTGCCCGAAATGACGCATAAAACTCCCCCGCGGTGGTCTGCTGAGCCTGTGGAACGGGTAAAGGCTGGCCGGTAATAGTACGT
>NZ_JBEYFC010000499.1:0-6510 GCF_040634175.1 Streptomyces sp. NPDC007162 | reverse complement strand
GACCAGATCTTCCCCATCCTCCCGGACCGCCCCGCGTCTCGGGACAGGGCGAGTTCTTCGAAGGCGCGATGACGGCGGGTTATCCCTCCGACGCCACCGAGAACGCCGTCCAGGCCAGTATCACCGCCGCCGGGTACGGAACGTCGGGCGGCGGTGGCGGTGTCACCGGTGCGCTGCACGCGGTGGGCGCGGGCAAGTGCCTGGAAGTACCCGGCAGTTCGACGACTCCGGGCACGCAGGCGCAGATCCGGGACTGCTCCGGCGGGGCCAACCAGACCTGGTCCGAGAGCACCTCCGGTGAGCTGGCCGTCTCCCTCGGCGGCAACCGCCTGTGCCTGGACGCCTCCGGGCAGGGCACCAGCCCCGGCACGAAGGTCATCACCTGGACCTGCAACGGCCAGAGCAACCAGCAATGGACGCTCAACGCCGGCGGCACCGTCACCAGTGCCCAGTCCGGGCTGTGCCTGGACGTGTCGGGCGCCGCCACCGCCAACGGAACCCCCGTACAGCTGTGGACCTGCAACGGCCAGTCCAACCAGAAATGGACGCTGAACTGACCCCGTGAGTCCATGCGCCCGACCCCGGGGCGGCGGCTCCCACCGCCGCCCCTGCTCAGGAGGACCCGATGAGGATGAGAGCGAGACCCGGACGTGCGGCACTGGTGAGCGGCATCGTCCTGGCACTCGTCATGGCGCTGCTGACGACGGCCCCGAGCCAGGCCGCCGCGGGCACGTCGCTGCGCGTCGACCTGGCCTCGCCCCGGGGACCGTCGACCGGCGTGGGGGAGGGGTTCCTCTACGGCATCAGCCAGGACGGCACGCAGCCCGTCGACCAGTTCCTCCAGCCGCTGGGCATCAACGCGTTCCGCGGCGGCGGATGGTTCTCCGGCGGCTGGATCAAGGACGGCTACCAGTACGGGTCCGCGACCCGGGCCGACCTCGACTCGATCACCGCGCAGGCCCGGCGACTCACCCGGCCGCCCTACCACGCGCAGTACCAGGTGCTGGTCAGTGACATCTACGGCGTCAACGGCGGCCAGCCCTCGAACACCAGATACCCGTGCGACAACGGCGACTGCTCGAACTGGATCAGCTTCATCGACTCCACGGTGGGGGCCCTTCAGGCGTCAGGGCTCACGTTCTCCTACGACATCTGGAACGAGCCGGACATCTCCGTGTTCTGGACCCGGGGTGTCAACAGCGCCCAGTACTTCCAGATGTGGGACACCGCCTACCGGGAGATCCGGCGCATCGCCCCCGGGGCGAAGATCGTGGGACCGTCCCTCGCCTTCACCCCGCAGCGCAACCCGGGGGAGTGGGGGACCTGGCTCGCGCACGTGAAGGCCGCCGGCACCGTCCCCGACATGATCAGCAACCACAACGAGGGTGACGTCGACGACCCCGTCACCGTCGCGCAGAGCCTGCGCACCGCGCTGAGCTCGGCGGGCATCGGTCCACTGCCTCTGTCCTCGAACGAGTACCAGCCCGCCGACCGGCAGACCGCCGGCGTGACGGCCTGGTACCTGGCCCGGTTCGCGCAGTCCGGATACACCAACGCCATGCGCGGCAACTGGGTGTGCTGCGTCACGCCGAACCTGACGGGAGTGCTCACCCAGAGCGGAGGCACCTGGCAGCCGACCGGCAACTGGTGGGCGCTGCGGGACTACGCGGACATGACCGGAACCCTGGTGGACACCTCCGGCCAGGTCGGCTCCACGGCCGTAGCCGCCTCGGAGGACTCCGCCGCCGAACGCGCCGTGGCGCTCATCGGCGACTCCAACGGCTACACCGGGGGCGCCTCCGTCACGTTCGACGGACTGTCCTCGGTGCCCTGGCTGACCAACGCGGGCAACGTCCACGTCACCGTGCACCGCATCCCGGACCAGGCCCCGCTGAGTGCGCCGGGGACCGTGTACGACCAGAACGTGAGCGCATCCGGTGGCTCGCTCACCGTACCGCTCACCTTCCAGGGCTCGCACGACGCGTTCGCCGTCTATCTGACCCCGGCTTCCGCCGACGGTACGGGCTTCCCGGACGGCTACCACCCACTCGTCGTCGCGGACGATAACCTCTGCCTTGACGTCTACGGCAACTCCACCACCGTGGGCGCCGTGGTCGACCAGTGGACCTGCAACGGGCAGGACAACCAGCGCTTCCTGTTCGTGCCGGCCTCCGACGGCTACGGCGAACTGCGCGCCCAGCACTCCGGCCAGGACGTGGCGGTCGCGGGCGGTTCCACGACGGCCGGCACCCCGGACATCGTGCAGCAGGCCCCCGGCACCGCCGCCAACGCCCTCTGGCTGCCCGTGCGCCAGTCGGACGGCTCGTACACCTTCCAGAACCGCAACAGCGGCCTGTGCCTGGACGTCTACGGCGCCGGCAGCACCGCGGGACAGCAACTGGACCAGTGGCAGTGCAAGAACGCGCCGGGCACCAACCAGAACTTCATCGTCCGCTGAGACCGCACCCGACGCGGACTCCACCGACCTGCGAAAGGAAACCACCGTGTCAGCAATCAGACGGCTGCTGCGGCGCCTGCGCGCCTCGACCGCCGTGCTCACGGGCCTCCTCCTGGCCGTCGGCGGCCTCGTCGGCACCGTCGCCGCCCCGGCGCACGCCGCCACCTCCCTCACCATCAACGGCGCGTCCGGAGGGCGGACCTTCGACGGCGTCGGCGCGATCAGCGGCGGCGGAGGAAACAGCAGGCTCCTGATCGACTACCCCGAGCCCCAGCGCGGTCAGATCCTCGACTACCTCTTCAAGCCCGGCTACGGGGCCTCGTTGCAGATCCTCAAGGCCGAGATCGGCGGGGACACCAACTCCACCTCCGGCGCCGAGCCCAGCCACCAGCACACCCGTTCCGACCTGAACTGCGACCGTGGTTACGAATGGTGGCTGATGGAGCAGGCCAAGGCCCGCAACCCGGACATCAAGCTCTACGGCCTCGCCTGGGGTGCGCCGGGCTGGATCGGCGGCGGGAACTTCTGGTCCACAGACATGGTCAACTACCTGGTCTCCTGGCTGGGTTGCGCCAAACAGCACGGCCTCACCATCGACTACCTCGGCGGCTGGAACGAGCGCGGCTACAACGTCTCCTGGTACGAGCAACTGCGCAGCGCGCTCAACTCCAACGGCTACGGCAGCGTCAAGATCGTCGCCGCCGACTCGGACTGGACCGTGGCCAACGACGTCGACTCCAACTCGGCGTTCGCCGCCGCGGTGAGCGTCATCGGCACGCACTACCCCTGCGGTTACCGCTCCTCCCAGTCCAACTGCTCGGTGCCGGCGGCCGCCACGACGTCCGGCAAGCCCCTGTGGGCCAGTGAGAACGGCTCGGACGACTACAACGGGGGAGCCCCCGCCATGGCGCGCGGCATCAACCGCGGATACATCGACGGCAGGATGACCGCGTACCTCAACTGGCCGGTCGTCGCGGCGATCACGCCGAACCTGCCCTACCCCACCATGGGCCTCGCCCTTGCCTCCCAGCCATGGTCCGGTCACTACGTGATCGGCAAGAACACCTGGGTGATGGCGCACACCAGCCAGTTCACCGCCCCCGGCTGGAAGTACCTCGACTCCTCCAGCGGCTACCTCGGCGGCAACCGGAACAACGGCAGCTACGTCTCGCTGAAGTCCCCGAACAACTCCGACTACTCCACCGTCATCGAGACGATGGACGCCGGCAGCGCCCAGACCCTGAACTTCGACGTCACCGGTGGCCTGTCCGGCGGAACCGTCCACGTCTGGTCGACCGACGTCAACTCCTCGAACCCGGCCGACTACTTCGTGCACACCGCCGACGTCACCCCCTCCGGCGGAGGCTTCAGCCTGACCGTGCAGCCCCATCACGTCTACACCCTGACCACCACCACCGGACAGGGCAAGGGCACCGCCACAGGCCCCGCCCAGGGCGCCATGAGCCTGCCGTACCAAGACACCTTCGACGGCTACACCACCGGCACGGAGGCGAAGTACCTCATGGACTGGCAGGGCGCCTTCGAGGTGACGGCCTGCGGCGGTGGCCGCGGCGGCAAGTGCGTGCGCCAGATGAGTCCGCAGAAGCCGATCACCTGGGACGCGCTGTCCGATCCACACGCCCTGCTCGGTGACGTGGGTTGGAGCAACTACACCGTCTCGTCGGACGTGCTGCTGGAACAGCCGGGATACGCCGAGCTGATCGGCCGTGCGAACGGCCAGGACTACAGCAGCACCGGCGGTCTGAACGCCTACCACCTGAGGGTGAGCGACACCGGTGCCTGGTCGATCCTGAACTCGGGCACCAACGGCAACGTCTCCACCCTCGCCCGTGGGACGACCACGGCGCTGGGCACCAACCGGTGGCACACCCTCGCCCTCACCTTCTCCGGAAGCACCATCAGCGCCGTCATCGACGGCTCCACGGTCGGCTCCGCCACCGACCGCACCTGGGCCGGCGGACAGGTCGGCTACGCGACCAGCCAGGGCGAGACGGCACAGTTCGACAACCTCTCCCTCACCCCCGGAAGCGGTGGTGGAGGAGGCGGTACGACCGGTCCGATCGTCGGCGCCGCCTCCGGCCGGTGCGTGGACGTGCCCAACCAGTCGCAGACGCCGGGAACCCAGGTGGAGCTGTGGGACTGCAACGGCGGCAGCAACCAGCAGTGGACGAGCACCCCGGCCGGTGAACTGCGGGTCTACGGCAACGCCTGCCTGGACGCGGCGGGCAGCGGTACCAGCCCCGGCACCAAGGTCGACATCTCGGGCTGCACCGGGGGCGGCAACCAGAAGTGGACGCTCAACGCCGACGGCACGATCACCGGCGCCCAGTCGGGCCTGTGCCTGGACGGCACCGGCGCGGGAACAGCCAACGGCACCCTGCTGGAGCTGTGGACCTGCACCGGCGCCGGCAACCAGAAGTGGACGCGGGAGTGACCGGCACCGACTGAGACCGCTCACCCCGTCACCTGACCCTGAAGGGCCCCCACATGACGTTCTCCCCCCACCCGCTCAGCCGACGCCGCCTGCTTGCGGCGACCGGCGCGGCCACGGCCGCCGGCCTGCTGCGGTTCGCCCCTCAGGCCGCCGCCACCGACGGCCCCGCGAGCTACACCGCCACCTGGTCCTCCGTCGACCAGCACCCCCCGGCCCCCGCCTGGTTCAAGGACGCCAAGTTCGGCATCTACTACCACTGGGGCGCCTTCAGCGTCCCCGCGTACGGCAACGAGTGGTATCCGCGCAACATGTACATCGGCGGCTCGAGCGAGAACCAGCACCACATCGCCACCTACGGCGACCCCTCGGTATGGCCGTACCAGAACTTCCTCGACGGCGCTCGCGACAAGGCGGGCAACTTCGTGCAGTTCGCCCCGAAACCGGTGTCCCAGGGCGGCAACTGGGACCCGGACGCCTGGGCCCGGCTGTTCAAGTCCGCGGGCGCCAGGTTCGCCGGCCCGGTCGCCGAACACCACGACGGCTTCTCCATGTGGAACAGCCGCGCCAACCCGTGGAACTCCGTACAGCACGGCCCCCGACTCGACCTGGTCGCCCTGCACGCCCAGGCGATCCGCGCCCAGGGCCTGAAGTTCATGGCCTCGCTCCACCACGCCTACCACTTCAACGGCTACTACGACCACGTGCCGTCCCAGTCCGACCCGGCCCTGCGCATTCTCTACGGGCAACAGGGCTCGGCAGCGGAGAACAAGCTCTGGTACGACAAGCTCGTCGAGGTCATCGACGGCTACCAGCCCGACCTGCTCTGGCAGGACTTCGACCTGAACCTGGTCCAGGAGTCCTACCGGCTGCAGTTTCTCGCGCACTACTACAACCAGGCGGTCGCCTGGAACAAGGACGTGGTCGCGACCTACAAGGACGGGCTCGACAACCAGGGCGAGGTCTTCGATTTCGAGCGCGGAGGCCCGGCGGGACTGCTCACCCCCTACTGGCTGACCGACGACAGCATCTCCTCCTCCAGCTGGTGCTACACGGTCGGCATCGGCTACTACACGACGCAGGCGCTGCTGCACTCGCTGATCGACCGGGTCAGCAAGGGCGGCACCATGCTGCTGAACATCGCGCCCATGGCCGACGGCGCCATCCCCTCCGGTCAGCAGTCGATCCTGCTCGCCATGGGGGACTGGCTCGGCCGCTTCGGCGAGGCGGTCTACGGCACCCGCTCCTGGGCCGGCTACGGCGAGGGTCCCACCAAGATGGGCGGAGGCTCCTTCAGCGGACCGGTGGCAGGAAAACCGCAGGACGTCCGCTTCACCCGCAGCCAGGACAACAAGGTCCTCTACGCCACCATGCTGGGCTGGCAGGGCGCCACCATGACCGTCACCACGCTGAACTCCAACCAGATCAACCTCAGCAGCCTGACCGGCGCCCAGCTGCTGAACAACGCCGCCGGCACGTACGTCAACCTGCCCGCACCCACCCAGGACGCCTCCGGCCTGCACCTGGCCATGCCCTCGGCGAACCCGCCGTTCACCGCCCTGGCGTACACGGTCAAGCTCACCTTCTCCGGTGACATCCC
>NZ_JBEYFC010000498.1:0-6525 GCF_040634175.1 Streptomyces sp. NPDC007162 | reverse complement strand
CAACTGAGGCCGCGACAGCGGAGGAAGAGACGGGCCGGCAGCCGAAGGCGAGGGTTGATAAGCCACCCCGAAAGCCTCCCACTCACAAGGCCACCACACCCACCGAACTTACGAAAAGATCAGTAGGGCCTGTCTGACAATTCGCGTCGTCGCCCGCAGGGCGGCCCCGCGGCGCCAGGTGCGTGCTCTGGGGGTCCCCCGGCCGGAGGCTGGGGGAGCGTGCATGGCGTCGCGAGGCAGACGGGAATTGCCAGACAGGCGCTAGCCTCCGGTGAGCTGGCCGGCCGACGGCACCCGGTCGGTGACCGGGGCGCCGGCGCTCTTGCCCGCGTCCTTCACGTTGTTGATGACGTCGTTGAACGCGCTCGCCGCGTTCCCGTCGCCCTGGCGGAGCTTGGACGGCAGGTTCTTCAGCGCGTCGATGCTCGCGGAGAGCGGCGCGAGGGCCTTGGACAGCAGCGGGTCGCCCTGGGCGTTGCGTTTGGCGGCCTTGAGCCGGTTGTAGGCGAAGCCGCCCGCGGCGGCGGCCTTGATCAGGGCGAAGGTGCGGCCGTGGGCGCCCTTCTTGAACTTGCCCGCCTTCCACGGTTTGACGATCCACTGGTAGGTCGCTCCGGCCGCGAGACCCGCGTTCGCGACGAACCGGGTCTTGGCGAACTTCTGCTTCTCCGCGGACGTACTCGGACTGGGCGTGTCGGCCACGGGGACCGCCACCATGCCGGTGTCGGTCGACTTGCTCCGAGTACTGCCGGCGCAGGCGGTGACACCCGCGACCAGGGTGCAGCACAGGGTCAGCGCGACGACGAGGCGCCGTATCGGTACGGGCACGGGTTCCTCCCGTGTGTTTCTCGATGTCCTCCCCGAGCGGATGCTTCTTCCGGCAGCCTCACCCGGATGGCGGCATCGCGCCACTCGGGGCGATGCCTTGCAGGTTTCAAGGACCGTCCGGCGGCAAGCCGCAGGTTATGTCCTCTGAACGCGGTGCCAATCAGGCCGGTAGAGTCGTCGCGGTCGTCGCCGACGTCATGGCGCTCATCCTGGGCCTGTGGATCCTGATGTACCTGCTGGACGCGAACCGGGCGAACAGCCTGGTCCAGTTCGTCCATGACGCCGCCGCCTGGCTCGCAGGCTGGTCGCGCGACCTGTTCACCTTCGACGAGGCATGGGCGAGGGTGGTGGCGGGCTACGGCCTGGCAGCAATCGTCTACCTGTTCATCGGCCACGCCATAGCCAACCGCATGCACCGCCACTGAGCTCTTCCGGTCAGTGGAGCGCCCGTAGGGGGCGCTGGGGGTACCCCCGGCCGAAGGCTGGGGGAGGAACTGCGCGATCAACCACGACGCACCCGCACCCGCGACCGCGCGAAACCCCCCGCCCCACTAGGCGCAACAATCCACCTCAAGCCCGCTGGGAAGCTCCCCGCCCCCGAACACCGCACACGTGGCATCATGCCCCCCGAGCGCGGCCACGGCGAGCAGCAACGACCCCGCCGTCCACGTCGTCAGCTCCCGCGGCCACACCGCATCGTCCTCGTACACGTACCCGGTCCAGTACAGCCCCGACTCGTCGTCCCGCAGGTGCTGGATGGACTGCAGGATCTCCAGCGCCCGGTCGGACTCCCCGACCGCCCACAGTGCCAGTGCCAGCTCCGCCGACTCCCCGCCCGTGACCCACGGGTTGGGGACGACGCACCGCACCCCGAACCCGGGCACCACGAACCGGTCCCAGTCCTTCGCGATCCGCGCACCCGCCTCCGCACCGGTCAGCGCCCCGCCGAGGACCGGGTAGTACCAGTCCATCGAGTACCGGTCCTTGTCCAGGAACCGCTCGGGGTGCCTGCGGATCGCGTGCCGCAGCGCGCCCACCGCCAACTCCCAGTCCGGCTGCGGCTCTTCGCGCTGCTCGGCGATGGCGAGCGCGCAGCGCAGCGCGTGGTGGACGGACGAACTCCCGGTCAGCAGCGCCTCGTCGGCGGGCGTGCCGTCGTCCTCGCGGCGCCAGCCGATCTCGCCGCCCGGCTGCTGGAGCCGCAGCACCCACTCGACAGCCGCGTAGACGGCGGGCCACATCCGGTCGAGGAAGGTGTCGTCGCCGGTGGCGAGGTAGTGGTGCCAGACACCGACGGCTATGTAGGCGACGAAGTTGGACTCGCGGGCCCGGTCGGTGACGTCGTCGTGGGCGCCGTCGGCGTAGGCCGCGTACCAGGAGCCGTCCTCGATCTGGTGCCGGGCCAGCCAGGTGTACGCCCGCTCGGCGGCCTCGTGCTCACCGGCCGCGTCCAGGGCCATCGCGGCCTCGGTGTGGTCCCAGGGGTCGAGATGGTGCCCCCGGAACCAGGGGATCGCGCCGTCCTCCCGCTGCACGGCGAGGATGCCGCGGACGGTCGCGGCGGCCTGCTCGGCGGTGAGGACCCCGGGCAGGACGAGGTGTTCTGTCCGGGGGGTGGTCACTTGGCGGCCGCCTCGGTGTCCGACGGGGCGTTCGTGCCGTCGCCGGCCGGAGGCAGGTGCGGTTTGGTCGCGTAGACGACGACGCTCTTGCCGATGACCGGGTTCAGCGCCTGCTCGGCGACCCGTGTGACCAGCGGCTTCTTCATGATGTCCCAGACCAGCAGCTTGTGGTACGCACGCACCGGCAGCGCCTTGTCGTTGTCGACGCCGAACGCGCACTTCAGCCACCAGTAGGGCGAGTGCAGGGCATGCGCGTGGTGCGTGCCGTAGGGCCGCAGTCCGGCCTCCCTGATCTTCCCGATCAGTTCGTCGGCCTTGTAGATGCGGATGTGGCCGCCCTCGACCTCGTGGTAGGCGTCGGAGAGCGCCCAGCAGACCTTCTCCGGGCCGTAGCGGGGCACGGTGACCGCGATCCGGCCGCCCGGCCTGAGCACCCGCACCATCTCGGCGAGGACGCCCTTGTCGTCGGGGATGTGCTCCATCACCTCGGAGATGATGACGACGTCGAAGGACTCGTCGGGGAAGGGCAGGGCCAGGGCGTCGCCCTCCATGGCGGTGGCCGTGGCGCCCGCCGGGGCCTCACCGGCCTCCTTCATCGCCGCGAACCACTTGGCGACCTCGCGGATCTCCTCGCCGTTCTGGTCGAGGGCCACGACCTGGGCGCCGCGCCGGTAACACTCGAAGGCGTGCCGGCCGGCCCCGCAGCCGAGGTCCAGGACTCGGTCGCCCGGGGCGAGCGGGAACCGGGAGAAGTCGACGGTCAGCACGTGGCCCTGCTTTCGGGAGTGGATGCAACGTCTGCGCGGGGGACGGCCGCCGGGCGGCCGGGGGTGGTGGTGGGCGCGGGGCGCGTCCCCGGGCGGCCGGCGATGGCCTCGCGGTACCGGGCCACGGTGCCCTCCGCGGCGCGCGCCCAGGTGTAGTGCCGCAGCACCCGCTGACGGCCCGCGTGGCCGAGCCGCGCCCGCAGCTCCGGATCGCCCAGCAGCCGGCCGAGCCCGGCGGCCAGCGCGTCGGCGTCGCCCGGCGGCACCGCCAGGCAGGTCTCCCCGTCGCGCCCGGCGACCTCGGGGATCGCGCCGCCGGTGGTCGCGAGCAGCGGGGTGCCGGTCGCCATGGCCTCGGCGGCGGGCAGCGAGAAGCCCTCGTAGAGCGAGGGCACGCAGGCGACCTCGGCCGAGCGGACCAGGTCGACGAGCTCGGCGTCGGAGATGCCCTTCACGAACTGCACGGCGCCGTCGAGGCCGTACCGCTCCACGGCCTGGGCGACGGGCCCCTCGGTGGGCCGCTTGCCGACGACGACGAGGTGGGCGGCGGGGTGCTCGGTCCGTACCTTGGCGAGGGCCTCGACGAGGTACACCAGGCCCTTCAGGGGGACGTCCGCGCTGGAGGTGGTGACGATCCGGCCCGGCACCTGGGGCACGGCCGGATCCGGCGCGAAGAGGTCGGTGTCGGCGCCGATGTGGACGACGTGCACGCGGTCCTCGCGGACACCGAGGTGGTCGACGATCTCCTGGCGCGAGGTGCCGGAGACGGTGAGCACGGAGGGCAGCCGGCGGGCGACCCGCTTCTGCATCCGGGTGAAGGCGTACCAGCGCCGCACCGAGTACTGCCGCTGCCAGCCCTCGGCGGCGTCCAGTTCCAACTGCCGGTCCACGGTGATGGGGTGGTGGATCGTGGTGACGAGTGGCGCGCCGACGTCCCCCAACAGGCCGTAGCCGAGCGTCTGGTTGTCGTGGACGACGTCGAACTCCCCGGCGCGGGCGCGCAGATGGCGGCGGGCGCGCAGGGAGAAGGTCAGTGGTTCGGGGAAGCCGCCGGTCCACATGGTCGCGACTTCGAGGGCGTCGATCCAGTCCCGGTACTCGTCCCGCTTCGGCGTCCGGAAGGGGTCCGGGGAGCGGTAGAGGTCGAGGCTGGGCAGCTCGGTGAGGGTGAGGCCGGGGTATCCCTCGTCGAGGACGGGGTACGGCTGGGAGCCGATGACCTCGACCCGGTGGCCGAGCCGGGCCAGCTCGCGTGACAGGTGCCGTACGTAGACGCCCTGGCCGCCGCAGAACGGGTTCCCTTTATAGGTGAGGAGCGCGATGTCGAGCGGTCGCTCGCCGTCGGCGGCGGGTTCTTCCCTGGTACCCGCCCGCCTGGCCTCAGCGGTCACTCCGGGCCCCCTTCTCCCTGCACTTTCCCGCGAGGTTACGCCGGGACGCTAATCTAGAACAAGTTACAGACTTGATCGTTCAGGAGGCTCTGAATCTACCGGCAGGTAGGGGCGGAGTGAGCAGTGGATCAGGTGATTCGCGCCACGACGCGAACCCCTGCCATGCTGTCTGATCACTCGCCCTGAGCACTGCCCTCACCGACTGTCACGGACGGGACCCATGCCTGCGGAAGCCAAGGTGGACATCAGCGCCCGGCCGGCCTCTCCCCCGCTCACCGAGCGGCAGGAGGCGCGGCGCCGCCGGATCCTGCACGCGAGCGCGCAACTCGCCAGCCGGGGCGGTTTCGACGCCGTGCAGATGCGCGAGGTGGCCGAGTCCTCCCAGGTCGCGCTGGGGACCCTGTACCGCTATTTCCCGTCCAAGGTGCACCTGCTGGTCGCGACCATGCAGGACCAGCTGGAGCACATGCACGGGACGCTGCGCAAGAAGCCGCCGGCGGGCGAGACGGCGTCCGAGCGGGTCGCCGAGACCCTGATGCGGGCGTTCCGGGCCCTGCAGCGGGAGCCGCACCTGGCCGACGCCATGGTCCGGGCCCTGACCTTCGCGGACCGCAGCGTGTCCCCCGAGGTCGACCAGGTCTCCCGGCAGACCACGGCGATCATCCTGGACGCGATGGGGCTGACCGACCCGACCCCCGCCCAGCTCTCCGCCGTCCGCGTGATCGAGCACACCTGGCACTCGGCGCTGATCACCTGGCTCTCCGGGCGGGCCTCCATCGCCCAGGTCAAGATCGACATCGAGACGGTGTGCCGGCTGATCGACCTGACGGAGCCGGGCGCGGAACAGGAGGAGAAGAAGAGGTAGGCACGCGAAGACCTACGAGACGGGTTCCCTTCGCCGGTATGGTCCGGATCAGGTGATGGGGGTCGCCGTCCGGCCTTACCGCTGCCTTCCGACCTCTCAGCCCGACCGTCGACGTCGGCACCGGCGGATGCTTCTGCATCTGCGTCACGCCTGAGTCGGCTACTCCGCTCGGACTCCCTCACTCGCCTCGTAGGCTGCTCCCAGCATAGAACGTGCGGAGCGGAAGAGAACCCCCCATAGCGTATTTTTTACGTTTATCCGACACCGGAGCCCGGTCGCGGGGAGAATCGCCCCATGGCACTCATCCACCGCACCACCCTCGAGCCCACCAAGGTCGAACTCCTCTCCGCTTGGCTGCCCACCCGCCCCTGGTACCACGGCCCCGCCGTACCGGAGTTGGCGAAGGCCGGCGGGTTCCGGCTCGACGACCCCGAGGGCGAGGTCGGGATCGAGTTCATGGTCGTCACCGACGGGTCGGCGGCGTACCTCGTGCCGCTCACCTACCGAGGCGCGCCACTGGAGGGCGCCGAGCACGCGCTCGTGGGCACCATGGAGCACGGGGTGCTCGGTCCCCGGTGGGCCTACGACGGCTGCCACGACCCCGTGCTGACGGCGGGGCTGCTCGCCCTGATCGAGGGGCGCACCGAGGCGCAGGCACAGAGCCTCACCGACACCCCCGACCGGGAGGTCGCCCGCGGATACGCCGGCGACGGCCCCCTGAACGGGCTCGGCGCCCCCGTCGACACGGACGAGACCACCGAGTTCGCCGTACCGGACACCGACCTGGTCCTGCGACTGCGCCGCGTCCTGACCCCCGGCTCGACACCGCCGTCGGACGCACTCGGTCACGTCACCGGAGCCTGGGACCACCCCGAAGGCACCCGCCCCCGCACCGTGTTCGCCACAGTGGAACCCCGCCGGACCCACCGGCCCGCCTGACCCTCCGCCCACTCACCACCCACCCACGCGCCAGTCGCTCCCGCGACCACCCCTGCGACCAGCCCCGTCACCACCGGCCGCCCCCGCGGCCCCGAACCAGGCGCCGGGGCGGC
>NZ_JBEYFC010000497.1:0-6568 GCF_040634175.1 Streptomyces sp. NPDC007162 | reverse complement strand
GGTCCAGTAGGAACCGAACGCCATCCACAGCCTGCCGTCGGCGCGGACGATGGCCGAGATCATGGTCGAGTTCGTGACTGGCGCTCTTCTCCAGCCGGTCCGCCCGATCCTGGAAGTCCTGGAGGTCGCCTGCCCAGCGGTGCAGGGCACGCGAGGCCTTGTCGAAGGACTCGTGGCTCTTGCGGATGAGCGGAGTGACGTCCTGGCCGACGTACTCGCTGAAAGCGATCGCGGTCTTGCCCTTCCAGGCACCGGTCTCGATGCGTTCCAGCTCGCTCAGCGCCGTTCCCAGCTCGCCGGCCAGCTTGCCGAGCTGCTTGGCGAGGTCTCGGGTGTCCTCCACGCTCCCGGGCGTGGGGTCCCAGCCTATGTGGGGGAAGGCAGGCCGTTGCCCAGCCACGTCACTTGCCCTTCTGCTTCGGAGCCTTGAGGGACTCGGCCAGGTCCAGGTCGAGCTTGCCGAAGCTCTCGCCGATCTTGTTGATCATCTTCACGGCGCCCTGGGTGTGCTTGCCGAGCTGTTTGATGCCGTAGCCCCAGTCGTCGGCGAAGTCCTGGACGTCTTCGACGAGCTGCTTCTCACCGACTGCCGAGGCGTCCGCGCTGCGGAGAGCGCGGCGGGTGGTCTCCATGCGGTCGCTGATGGACGAGAAGGTCTTCTTCAGGTCCTGGAAGATCGTGTCTTCGAGGCGCAGGTCAGTCATGTCGGATTCCGGTCTCCCTGGGGCGGCCGGTGGCGGAAGTCCGCGGGGCGCCCGTGGCTCATCAGCGGTTGACCGCCTGGATTTCCTTCACGGTCACGTTCTGCTCGTACGTGGACAGGCCGTCGGGCAGGGCCGGCTGCTGGGCGGGCCCGTCCGGATCGGCCGAGGCCGTCCAGGTCACCTTCCAGGTGATCGACGCCTTGAAGGGGTAGGTGCCGGTTCCGGACGAACGGCGGTAGGTGACGTTGCAGGCCGCGTCCTTGCTGTCGACCGTGTAGCCCTTGTCGCCCTTGACCAGGTCGTACGTGCAGGTTCCCGGATCGGCGTCCGGCGTGCCCGCGTCTACTTCGAGGGCCACCGGGGTCGCGACGGTGGTCGCGGCCATCTGGACGCCCTTGTAGTTGATGCTGGCGGTCGTCCAGACCCGGTCGAAATCGCCGTCCAGCTTCACTCGCGTACCGAGGTTCACCTTGAGCCGGTCGGGGCTCGGACTCAGTACCACGGGTGGCTTCGGCAACTTCGTGGAGTTGTAGGCGAGTCCGGACAGGATCTCCGGTGTCAGCTGGTTGGGGTCCGCCTTCGGCTGGGCGGGCGGGACCCAGATCTCCCAGTTGGCGGGGGTCACGGGACAGGCGTCGGTGTAGCTGTCGTTCCGGAACTGCACCTGCCACCAGAGGCCCTTGTCGCCCTTGTGGTAGCCCTCGTCGGCGCGTTTCTTGGCGTAGCTCGCGGCCGGCTCCTGGGCGCCCTTGTAGGAGGACTTGACGAACTCCTCGTACTCGTCCGGCGTGTACATCGGCTCGTACCAGCAGACGGGGGGCTTCCAGTTGGCGTTCGAGGAGGTGGCGGTGGCCGCGGAGGCGGATGCTCCAGACGCCTTCCGGCTGATGCGGATGTGAGCGCCGATGGTGCCGGGGCCGGAATCCCCGCCGGAGCCGGAGCCGGAGCTGCTGTCCGGCGGGGTGATTGTCCCCGTGCCGCCACCACTGCCCCGGATGTCGTCAGCGTGAGCCGGGAACGGCGTCCACAAAGCCAGGGCGAGACTGGTGACGGCGGTCGCCCACACAGCGGGCCGAACAGCCCTCGCCTCTAGCCCCGTACGCACGAGGCGTCCCCCTTCTTCCAGTTCTGCTGTGTCACCTGCCAGTCTCCGGCTGCGTCCTTCTGGGCCTGGAGGGTGTAGAGGACGAAGCTCTTGCTGCTGGTCTTGGTGCGCAGCACCTTCCCCGACTTGATCTCCTTGCCGTACGCCCTGCTCTGGTCCTCGCAGTAGCGAGCCGCTGCGGACTTGCCGTTCGCGACGTCCGTGACCTCGAAGTTGTAGTACCGGTAGTCGCCGGTAACGGTGAGTCCATCCTTTTTGACTGTCTCAACGCGGTTGGCCCAATAAGTGAGGGCGGCTGCCGCGAAGTAGCGGTTCATATTGGTGGTCTGCCCGACGCCCTTGGCGAAGGCCTCGATATTGGCCTGGGTCGAGTACGCCACGTCACGGAGGATCGCGTCCTTCGTGGCGTCACCGGTCGACTGTCGGTCAACCGTCACCTTGATGTCCGACGGAAACGCGAAGGTAGGTGCGTTCTTGTCCGCTGAGGCGGAGACCGACGTCGAGGGTGACGGAGAATCCGACCCTCCCGTACCGGCTCCCGTGATCTTGTCGTTGTCCTTGGAGCTGTCGTCCCCGCCTCCGCATGCCGTCAGCAGCAGGGCTGCGGTCGCGGCGAGCGCGGCGGCAACGGGCAAGGTGCGGCGCGTCACTGTGGACTCCCCCGTGAGAATGAAGTTCGGCAGGAGCGAAAACGGTATCCGTGGGGTCTCCGATTTCGCCACCGCGAACGTCGCTGTGAGCGTGGTGATCGAGACGCATTCTAGGAGCTCTGCGGGGCGGCCCCGGCGTGGTGGCGTGGAAGCTTCCCTGTCCCGGGCCATTCGCGGGAGCTTGGTGAAGATTGCGCGGGCATGACGTGAGCGGGTGCGGATTCCGCTGGGCCCTGTCCCCCTCCTTGGGGCTCCCTTTGCGGTCCATTGGTTGTAGCCCCGAAAACCCTCGACAGACAGTGACCATGGCTCTCTGCGTCTCGCGGGGCGGCCGGTAGGCAGGTGTTCACGGGGGTAGTTGTGGCGGATCACGTCAAGGTGTCCACGAGTGAGTTGCGGGAGATCAGTAGATCTGTCGCGAAGTTGAAGTCCAACTTTGAACATGCGAAGGATCTCGTCGACTCGTACGGCTCCGAGATCGGGTCCGGCGAGGTGGCCGATGTCCTCGGCGACTTCGCCGACGACTGGAAGAAGAAGCGCAAGCAGCTCTGTGACGGGCTGGAGTTCCTCGGGAAGACCGCGGGTGAGGCGGCGAAGGCCTACGACGGGGTCGATCAGCATCTTGCCGACGCGCTGGTCAAGGCTCAGCCGGGGGACAAGTGAGCGATCACGACTTCTCCGGCGTCGACTGGCAGACGGCCCGGTACGACGACAAGGAGTTCACGCCGGGGGATCCGTACGAGGTGGCCCGGCTCGGGAAGCGGATCTCCGACACCGCCAGGCTGATCGAGGAGCAGGCCGGGAAGCTGAACAACCTTGTCGACGGGAACGGGTGGGATTCGGACGCCGGGAAGGCGTTCACCAGGAAGACCGGCGACACCGTCAAGCTGCTGAGCCAGTCGCATCAGCGGTATGCGGCGGCGGGGGCGGCGCTCGGTTCCTCCGTGCCGTGCGAGCCCGTCGCCGACTCCGTGCGGGAGAACTGGGCCACCGCCCTCAACCACGCGCAGAACAGGGTGCGCGCCGCGCTGAAGAAGGCCGCCGCGGCCGACGCCGACAGCAGCAACTACCAGAAGCAGATCGACCAGCATCCCTCCGGGGACGACAACCACCCGGACAAGCAGAAGCTGAAGCGGCAGAAGGAGGCCTCGGACGGGGAACTCGACGCCGCGAAACGGGAGCTTCGGGCCGCGCTCGAGTACCGGGACACGCAGGCCGGGTATGCCGCCAAGGCGATACGGGACGCCATCGACCACGACGGGCTGAAGGATCCCAAGCACCACTGGTGGGACAACTGGAAGGACTGGGTCGCCACCATCGGCCACTGGGCGGGGGCGATCGCCGGAGTGCTCTGCCTGCTGGCCCTGTGCCTGAGCTGGGTCCCCATCCTCGGTGAGGTGCTGGGAGCGCTGGCTCTGATCGCCTCCGTGGTCGCTCTCGTCTGCGACACCGTCTCCGCGCTGGACGGCAAGGGCACCTGGCTGGACGTCGCCATCGACGTGGTCGGCGTGCTGTCCTTCGGCGCCGGCCGGGTCCTCGGGACGACCTTCAAAGAGGCGGCCACGGCCGCCCGGGGATCGTCGGCGCTCAGGGAGTTCCTGAACCTGCGCGGGCTGGGCGTGGGCGAGAAGCTGGCCGGCGAGATCGCCCAGGCGAACTCCGGGGTCAAGGCGGGCAAGATCGCCGAAGCCCTGGCGAAGGGACCGGACAGCGTCCTGCCCAGGATGAAGTCGATCGTCAAGGAGTCCGTCAACTTCAAGGCGTACTTCGGTGACATCCGCACGGCCGTCGCCGAGCGAGGAGCCGAGGACCCGATCCTCACCAGGGAACTGCCCAAGTGGCGCGGTCTCTCCGACTCGGTGTTCAAGGGCAAGGCATGGTCGGCCGGCGGCCTGTACGCCGCGAGCCAGGTGCTGCCGCTGGGCGCGGGCATCGTGAACCTGGCGCCCTCGGCGGGCTGGGAACCGACCTCCGTCGAGCGCAATCAGTTCGACGGCATCAAGCACACCGCCCCCCTCGGGGCGAACGGCATTCCCTTCTACAACTGGAACTGGAAGGTCTCCGGCGGCTGAACGCGTCCGCCCGCACCGCTACCGGATCATGGCGAGGCCCGCAAGGGCGAGGAGAGAACGAGGAAAGTGGCACCTGGAGACGGTCAGACCGTCGACGAGCAGTTCGCCCGGCTCCCGAGAAGCCGACAGCGCGAACTCGAAGCGAAAGGGCTCGGTCTGCCGCGCCTGCGCGAAATCGCCCTTGAGCAGGGCGGCGAGCCGGCCGTGCAGCACATCCTCGCGGAGCACTCCCGCCCCGCCAGCCGGTGGGATCTCGACGGCGATCGGGGCGCCGACGAGGGCAGAGCGGTGTGGCCGTGGATACGGCTGCTCCTGGTCGCCTTCCTCGGCGTGGTGCTGTGCCTGCTGTCCACCTATGTCCTCGGCTCCTCGGCGCTCTTCGTCGGTGCGGCCTGCGGTGTGGCCGTGGCCTGGGCGGGGTTCAGGACGCGCAGGTCCCTCGGCGGGCTTGTGACCTGCGGCCTCGTCGCGGTCAGCTATGTCGCGCTGATCTGGGTGGGCTCGTACGCCGCCGACGAGTGGTACCTGCACCTGCGGGGGCAGGAGACCACGGTCGCCTACGCGAAGCCTCTGCACGAGCAGGCTTCGCACGGCGTTCGTGTCACGTACTGCCGCGTCACTCTCCCGGACGGAGCGGTCCGCCGGGTGTTCGAGAACGACAAGCGGTGTACGGACGAGACCATGGCCGGCGCCAGGACACGTGCGGTGATCGACCCGTCGGATCACTACCGGCCGGTCCTCGGAGGCAAGTCCGCCATCGGCGGGATCGCGGCCGCCTACGGCTGCCTCGGGGCCGCCGCCGTCCTCGTCCTCGCCCCCCTGGCCGCCGCCGTGATGAGCCGGTCGAACGAGCGGCGCGGTCGGCAGGGCGAGCCGGACGGCCGGGCGGGCGGAACGGACGTATGACGGACCGCACCGAATCCCCTGTCGCGGCAGCCCCCGTCCCACCCCCCTCCGACTATCGTCTCGCCGTCCCCGACGGCTGGGAGCGGATCGTGCTGGACGGCCCGGAGCGCTGGACCCACCGCATCGACAAGCTGGTCAAGCGGGGGTTGCGGCGGACGCAGGCCACTCCGCAGCTGGAGGCCGCGCTGGCGGAGCGGATGCGGGCGCAGGCCGAGGCCGCGCAGGCCAACGGCGGCGTGGAGATGTACGTCGTCAACCAGGTCCTCGGCCAGGTCCCCGTCTCCGCGGGCCTGGTCGTGACGGTGCTGCGGCCGTCGCCCGGCACCGAACCCGGCGACCTCGGCGACATCGCCCGCTCCCTCGCCCTCCGCTCCGGCACCGAAGACGCCGGCACCGAAGACGCCGGCACCGACGCCGTCACCCTCGTCGACCTGCCCGCCGGCCCCGCCGTACGCCACCGCTACCTCCGCCGACCCGCCGCCGACGACCCGGACGGCAACAAGCTCGCGGTCGCCCACCTGGACGTCTACCTCGCCGTCCCGCACAGTGCCCAGCGGCTGTTGCTCTCCTTCTCGACCCCGACGGCACCGCCGCTGGAGCCGTTGGTGGAGGCCCTGGTCACGTTGTTCGACTCCGTCGCCCGCACCCTGCAATGGATGGCCTGATGCCCGAGTTCGCCGCCGCCACCGTTCGTCTGCGGACACCGGAGCACGCCGTCGCGCTGCCCGTGCGGTCGTCCGTGGATCTGCGCGTGTGGGCCGCGGAGACGGCCCGGGGGCTCGTCGGCCGCGACGACGACGAGCCGAGGCTGCTCGACGCCCTCGCCGCCGAACTCCGCGAGGCCGCCGCCGACTCCCGCGAGCGCGGTCCGATCACGGCGCTGTCGTACGTCCCCGAGCCGCGCCTCGGTGAGCTCGCCCGGATCGAGCTGTCCGCGCTGGTCGCCGACGACACGTACCCCGAGGTCACCGTCGACCTCCTCCGGAGCTGCCTCGCCGCTCCCACCGCCGACTCCTACCGGCCGCCCGAGGCGGAACTGCGTACCCTGCCCGCCGGGCCCGCGGTGCGCGTCCGGCACGCGTACGTCCGGGACGTCGGCCGGGACGGGCTGGGAACGGTGCTGGAGACCTG
>NZ_JBEYFC010000496.1:0-6570 GCF_040634175.1 Streptomyces sp. NPDC007162 | reverse complement strand
GGTCACGGAACACAGCTTCTGGCCGTTGAGGTCCGTGCCCTTGGAGATGGTCGAGTCCTTCTTGACCAGCAGGTCCTGATGGGCCAGCAGGTACGGGCCGGCGAAGTCCACCTTCGCCTTGCGCTCGTCGGTGATCGAGTAGGTGGCCGCGATGAACTTCACGTCACCGCGCGCGAGGGCGTTCTCCCGGTCGGCGCTCTTGGTCTGCACGAACTCGATCTGGTTCGGCTTGTAGCCGAGCTGGCCGGCGACGTAGGTGGCCACGTCCACGTCGAAGCCCGAGAAGGAGCCGTCGGGGTTCTGCAGGCCGAGACCGGGCTGGTCGTACTTGATGCCGACCTTGATCTTGCCGCCGCCCGAGGAACCGCTGTCCTTCTTGTCACTGCCGCCGCACGCGGTGGCGGACACGGCGAGGGCGAGCACGGCGGCCGAGACGGCGGTGACCTTGCGGAGCTGCATGATGAACGTCCTTTGAAGTGATGAGAGGTTGCTGGATCGCCGTGCGGGTCAGTGGTGCAGGATCTTCGACAGGAAGTCCTTGGCCCGGTCGCTGCGCGGGTTGCTGAAGAACTGGTCGGGGGTGGCCTCTTCGACGATCCGGCCGTCGGCCATGAAGACCACCCGGTTCGCCGCCGAGCGGGCGAAGCCCATCTCGTGGGTGACCACGACCATCGTCATGCCGTCCCGGGCCAGCTGCTGCATGACCTCCAGGACCTCGTTGATCATCTCGGGGTCGAGGGCCGAGGTCGGCTCGTCGAAGAGCATCACCTTCGGGTCCATCGCCAGTGCCCGGGCGATGGCGACGCGCTGCTGCTGGCCGCCGGAGAGCTGCGCGGGGTACTTGTCGGCCTGGGTGCCCACGCCGACCCGGTCGAGCAGCGCGCGGGCCTTCTCCTCGGCCTGCTTCTTGTCGGTCTTGCGGACCTTGAGCTGCCCGAGCATCACGTTCTCGAGCACCGTCTTGTGCGCGAAGAGGTTGAAGGACTGGAAGACCATGCCGACGTCGGCCCGCAGCCGGGCCAGCTCCCTGCCCTCCTGGGGCAGCGGCCGGCCGTCGATGGTGATCGTTCCGGAGTCGATGGTCTCCAGGCGGTTGATGGTGCGGCACAGGGTGGACTTGCCGGACCCGGAGGGGCCGATCACCACGACGACCTCACCGCGGTCGATCGTCAGTTCGATGTCCTGGAGCACGTGCAACGCGCCGAAGTGCTTGTTGACGCTCCTCAGGACGACCAGTTCGCCGGTCGCGGCCGTGTCTTCCTCGGCCACCGATACTTCGGTCATCGCTATCGGGCTCCGTCCTCCTCGGTTTCGGAGGAATGTAATGAGCGCGCATGACCAGCGTCATTACATCTGAGGGAGATCTGAGCATCACGATCCGATAGCATTCGGACACCTGTCGTAGCAGGGGTGGCCCGGCCGCGTATCGGCCGCGTAACGGAACCCGCCCCGCCGCCGGAACCCACTTGACGTCGCCCGCGTCCATCAGCGTGACTGCCCTGATGCACGCACGCGTGCGCGTACGTTCACTGCAGCCGGAGGGGGCCGGGATGAGACTGCTGCTCGTCGAGGACGACAACCACGTCGCCGCCGCACTCTCCGCGGTCCTGGCCCGGCACGGGTTCTCCGTCACCCACGCCCGCAGCGGCGAGGAGGCGCTCAAGGCCCTGGTACCCGACAGTGACGCCTACGACGTCGTGCTGCTCGACCTCGGCCTGCCCGACCAGGACGGCTACGAGGTCTGCGGCAAGATCCGCAAGCGCACCGGCACTCCGGTGATCATGGTGACCGCCCGCTCCGACGTCCGCTCCCGCATCCACGGCCTCAATCTCGGCGCCGACGACTACGTGGTGAAGCCGTACGACACCGGGGAACTGCTCGCCAGGATCCACGCCGTCAGCCGGCGCACCCACCACGACGAGGGCGCGGCCGGCAGCGACGGCGACAGCGCGCTGCGGCTCGGCCCGGTCCGTATCGAACTGCCCACCCGCCAGGTCAGCGTGGACGGCACGGCCGTCCAGCTCACCCGCAAGGAGTTCGACCTGCTGGCGCTGCTCGCCCAGCGGCCCGGGGTGGTGTTCCGCCGGGAGCAGATCATCAGCGAGGTGTGGCGCACCAGCTGGGAGGGGACCGGTCGCACCCTGGAGGTCCACGTCGCCTCCCTGCGCGCCAAGCTGCGCATGCCCGCCCTCATCGAGACCGTACGCGGCGTCGGCTACCGGCTCGTCGCCCCGGCCGCGTAGCGGGGACGGGTGCGCACACGTCTCCTCCCGCTGCTCATCGTCCTGCTGGCGGCCGTGCTGCTCGCGCTCGGCGTCCCGCTCGCCGTCAGCACGGCCTCCGCCCAGCAGCAGAAGGTCGTCGTCGACCGGATCGACGACACCGCGCGGTTCGCGGCCCTCGCCCAGTTCGTCACCGACGCGCCCACCACCGCGCGCCCCATGCGCACCGACGACCGGCTGGAGACCCTGCGCCGCGAACTCGACAGCTACTACGGCGTCTACGGCATCCGTGCGGGCGTCTTCTACCGCAACGCGTCCTCCATGGCCAACGCCCCCGATGACTGGGTGCTGCCGACGACGGGCGAGGTCAGGGAAGCGTTCGACGAGGCGCTCCTCAGCCGTCGCAGCCACGACCCCGAGCAGGTGTGGCCCTGGCAGCGCACCCGGCTGGTGGTGGCCTCACCGGTCATCCGGGACGGCGATGTCGTCGCCGTCGTGGTCACCGACTCGCCCACCGGCCCGATGCGCTCACGCACCCTGCGCGGCTGGCTGTTCATCGGCGCCGGCGAGTTCGCCGCGATGCTGCTCGCCGTCGGCGCCGCGCTCAGGCTGACCGGCTGGGTGCTGCGGCCGGTACGGATCCTGGACGCCACCACCCACGCGATCGCCAGCGGGCGGCTGAAGTCCCGGGTCGCGGCCGCCGGCGGCCCGCCGGAACTCAGACGACTGGCCCGGGCGTTCAACGAGATGGCGGACAACGTCGAGGAGGTGCTGGAGCAGCAGCGGGCGTTCGTCGCCGACGCGTCCCACCAACTGCGCAACCCGCTCGCCGCACTGCTGCTCCGCATCGAACTGCTCGCCCTCGAACTCCCCGAGGACAACGAGGAGATCGCCTCCGTCCGCACCGAGGGCAAGCGGCTCGCCCAGGTCCTGGACGACCTGCTCGACCTGGCGCTGGCCGAGCACGCCGAGGCGGACCTGATGCTGACCGACGTGGGACAGCTGACCCTGGAGCGCGTCGCCGCGTGGTCGCCGGCCGCCGCGGCGAAGGGCGTCCGGCTGGCCGGAGACTGCCCGCCGGCCACCGGGTGGGCCGACCCCGTCACGCTGTCCAGCGCGCTGGACGCGGTGATCGACAACGCGGTGAAGTTCACGCCGGAGGGGGGCGTGGTCGAGGTTGCCGTGGCCGTCGACGGCGCGGTCGCGAAGGTCGTGGTCACCGACACGGGGCCGGGGCTGACCGACGAGGAACTCGCGCGCGTGGGGGACCGGTTCTGGCGCAGCGGACGGCACCAGAACGTGAAGGGGTCGGGGCTGGGCCTGTCGATCACCCGGGCGCTGCTCACGGCGGGCGGGGGTTCGCTGTCCTACGAGCACCATGAGCCACGGGGGTTGCGGGTGACCGTCTCGGTGCCGCGGGGAGAGTGAGCCGCACGTCGGACACAGCGGCGCGCACCCGAGAGCGCCGGGGTGCTTCCGTCAGGGTTTCACCGAGCGGTAGTAGCGGCGCGCGCCCTCCTGCAGGGGCAGGGGGTCCGTGTAGATCGCGGTGCGCAGGTCCACCAGTTGGGCGGAGTGGACGTGGTTGCCGATGTCGTCCCGGCTCTTGATCACTGTGCGGGTCACCCACTCCGTGAGGCGCGGGTCCATGTCCTTGCGGGTCATCAGGACGTTGGACACCGCGATCGTCGCCACCGGGGTGTTCTCCTGCACGGACGGGTACGCCGACTCGGGCATGTTGGTCGCCCGGTAGTAGAGCGCGGCCTCGCCTTCGGAGTGCAGCCTGGTGACGAGGTTCCCGTCGATCGGGACGAACGTGAACGGGAACCGCTTCGCCAGGTCCAGGAGGCCCTTGGTCGGCAGGCCGCCCGACCAGAAGAACGCGTCGATCTTTCCCTGCCGCAACTGGTCGGGGCCGGTGTCTATGCCGTCGGACACCGGGGTGATGTCCTTCGCCGGATCGATCCCGGCGGCCTTGAGCACCCGGTTGGCGATGAGCCGCACACCGGAGTTGGGCAATCCGATCGCCACCCGCCTGTGCCGCAGCTGCGCGACGTCGGTGATGCCCGAGTCACGCGCCACGACGAGCTGGACGTAGTCGTCGTAGAGCCGCGCCACCCCGCGCAGCCGTCCGGCGCCCCTGCCGTCGTTCAGTTCGTACGTCTTCACCGCGTCGGCCGCCGCGATGGTGAAGTCGGCCTGGCCGGTCGCCACCCGCCGTACGTTCTCGTACGAGCCGGCGCTCTGCACCAGCTTCACCTTCAGCCCGGGCATGTCCTTGCCCAGCTCGGTGCGCAGCCGTTCGCCGTAGTCCTGGTAGACACCGGCCAGGGTGCCGGTGCTGAAGGTGATCGTCCCGGTCGGCGGATCCTCACCGAGTGGCAGCAGCCACCACAGCAGCAGCCCGAACACGACGGCGCCGGCGGCCGCGCCCTGGAGCGCGCGGCGCCTGCCGATACGGGGGAACACCTTGGGCATGCGGGCGATCCTGCCAGTCGGCCACCGTCCTGACCAGGCCCGGGGGAGCCGACGACCTGACGGTGCCCGGCCGACCGGCGGCGGACCGGGACTGTCAGTTGCGGACGCTAGAGTCGCCCGCATGACCAGCCACACCTCGGCCGACACTCCGACCAGCACCTCGCCCGCCCGGCTCGTCAGGGAGTTCCACCGCGCCTTCGGCCTGGACGCCCGCACCACTCCGGCCGAGGTGTCCCCCGAACTGGCCGCGCACCGGGGGGAACTGCTCGCCGAGGAAGCCGCGGAGGCCGCCGAGGTCGCGGTCGCCGGGCCCCTGGACCGGCTCGCGCACGAACTGGCCGACGTCGTCTACGTGGCGTACGGCACGGCGCTGGTGCACGGGATCGACCTCGACGCGGTGCTCGCCGAGATCCACCGCGCGAACATGAGCAAGCTGGGTCCGGACGGGCAGGTGGCCCGACGAGCCGACGGCAAGGTCCTCAAGGGCGAGCACTACCGGGCCCCGGACGTCTCGGCGGTGCTGCGCCGCCAGGGCTGGACACCGGACGAAGGGGCCTGACGCCGGTTCCGCCGGGGGCTAGTGCCGCGGCAGGCAACGTTCGCCCGGTCGCGACGCCCGGCACGCACTCTCGCCGCACCGGCCGAAAGCCCAGTACGTCCAGTACAAGGACTCCGGCCGGCACTCCCCCAGCCTCCGGCCGGGGGGACCCCCAGAGCACGCACCGGACGCCGCTCCTTAACGGGTAAACGTTGCCTGCCGCGGCACTAGCCGCCGACCTGGCCGAGCCGTACGTTCCAGCGGCCGGGGGCGCCCGTGACCTCCGTCGCCGCCAGCGGCGGGACGTCCACGCGCCAGAAGGCGGCCTCGGGCGCCCCCAGCGCGTGTACCACCACGGCCCGTACCACCTCGGGTTCGACCACGGCTACGGTTCTGCCCGCCGTCCTGCCGACGGTCTCCAGCCACGCGGTGACCCGCGCGCGGAACTCCCGTACCGATTCGCCCCCGTGCGGCGCCGCCCCCGGCTCGGACAGCCACCGGAGCAGCGCCTGCGGCTCGGCGGCGCCGACCTCTTCCAGCGTCCGCCCCCGCCAGCGCCCGGCGTCCAGGCCCGCCAGGGCGGGCTCCGCCGCGGCGTCCAGGCCCAGCGCGGCGGCCGTCTCACGGCAGCGCACACTGGGCGAGCTGACCGCGCGACCGGCGGCGGGCAGGGCCAGCGCCACCGCCCCGGGGTTCTCGATCGAGTCACCGTCGTCGAAGCGGGCCCGCCGCAGCGAAGGGGTGATCGCCGGGGCGACGAGGACGACTCGGCAGGTCACGGGACGGATGCTCCTCGGTGGTTCGGTCGCGCGGGAGGACGGACGGGCACGACAGTACGCCGTCCGGCTCCCGCGGCACTGTCAGCGCCGGCTGACAGACTGGTCGGCGTGGACAACCAACGCCGTGAACGGGCCGCACGCTTCGTCGAACTGCACCGGGAAGGCTGCTTCCTGCTGCCCAACGCCTGGGACCCGGGAAGCGCCCGTGTCCTGGAGTCGGCCGGGTTCCCGGCCGTGGCCACCACCAGCGCGGGCGTGGCCTTCTCCCTGGGCCGCCCGGACCACGACTACGGCGGCGACCGGATCGACCGCGACACGATGGTGGGCCGCATCGGCGAGATCGCCGCGGAGCTGCGCGTCCCGGTGAGCGCGGACCTGGAGGACGGCTTCGGTCAGGCGCCCGAGACCGTGGCCGAGACGATCGCGCTGGCCCTCGGGGCCGGGGCCGCGGGCGGCAACATCGAGGACTTCACCGGCGACCGCTCCGGGCCGCTGTACGACCCGGAACTCTCGGCCGACCGCATCCGTGCCGCACGCCAGGTCGTCGACGCGG
>NZ_JBEYFC010000495.1:0-6575 GCF_040634175.1 Streptomyces sp. NPDC007162 | reverse complement strand
GACCGACACGATGCTGGAGTGGCAGACCGCCCGGCTGAAGGAACTGGAGGTCTCGGACAACGGCCGGGTGGTGACCGTACGCCCCGAACTCGTGGTCGAGATCGCCTACGACGGCCTGCAGCGGTCCACCCGCTACCCGGCCGGCGTCACCCTGCGGTTCGCCCGGGTCGTGCGCTATCGCGAGGACAAGCGGCCTCAGCAGGCCGATACCGTTGAGGCCCTGTTGGCCGCCCACCCGGAGGTACGGCGTTGACGGAGCCGAAGCGGAGCGCGGGCCTGCTGCTGTTCAGGCGCACCGGCGAGGGCGTCGAGGTGTTGCTCGGGCACATGGGCGGCCCGTACTACGCGAAGAAGGAAGCGGGGGCGTGGGGTGTCCCCAAGGGCGAGTACGAGCCCGGTGAACCGGCCTGGGAGGCGGCCCGGCGCGAGTTCCGGGAGGAGCTGGGCCTGGCGCCGCCGGACGGCGAGGCGATCGCCCTGGGCGAGGTCCGGCAGGCCAACGGCAAGATCGTCACGGCGTGGGCGGTCGAGGCGGACCTGGATCCGGCGACGATCGTCCCCGGCACCTTCACGATGGAGTGGCCGCCCCGCTCGGGCCGGGTCCAGGAGTTCCCGGAGCTGGACCGGGTGGCCTGGTTCGCCCCGGACCGCGCCCGCGAGGTGATCATTCCCGCCCAGGCGGCGTTTCTCGACCGGCTGGCGGAGCACTCGGGCTGAACAGGGGCCTACGCGTTGCGGTCGCCCGGACCGCGCGGGAAGGTCATAGCAAGCCCGCTCCCAGGGAGGTCAGCCATGCCCATCGCCACGGTCAATCCGGCGACCGGCGAGACGCTCGAAACGTTCGAGCCCATGGACGAGGACGAGCTCGAACGCCGGCTCGAACTCGCCGAGGCGACGTTCCGTACGTACCGCACGAGCAGCTTCGCCGAGCGCGCCCGGCTGCTGCACGGGGCCGCCGACCTGCTGGACGCGGACCAGGACGACATCGCGCGCACCATGACCACCGAGATGGGCAAGCCGCTGAAGCAGGCCCGCGCGGAGGCCGCGAAGTGCGCGAAGGCGATGCGCTGGTACGCGGACCACGCGGAGGAACTGCTGGCCGACGAGGAGCCGGCCGAGACGGACGTGAAGGAGTCGGGCGCGTCCCGGGTGCGGGTGCGCTACCGCCCGCTCGGGCCGGTACTGGCCGTGATGCCGTGGAACTTCCCGCTCTGGCAGGTGGTCCGGTTCGCGGCGCCCGCGCTCATGGCGGGCAACGTGGGCCTGCTCAAGCACGCGTCGAACGTCCCGGGGACCGCGCTGTACCTGGAGGACCTGTTCCACCGGGCGGGCTTCCCCGAGGGCTGTTTCCAGACCCTGCTGATCGGTTCCGGCGCGGTCGACGACATCCTGCGCGACGACCGGGTGAAGGCGGCGACGCTCACGGGCAGTGAGCCCGCGGGCCGGGCGGTGGCCGCCACCGCCGGCGAGATGATCAAGAAGACGGTACTGGAACTGGGCGGCAGCGACCCCTACGTGGTGATGCCGTCGGCCGACATCGACCGGGCCGCGAGCACCGCGGTGACCGCACGGGTGCAGAACAACGGGCAGTCGTGCATCGCCGCGAAGCGGTTCATCGTCCACACGGACGTCTACGACGCGTTCGCCGAGAAGTTCGCGGCCGGCATGCGGGCGCTCACGGTGGGCGACCCCATGGACGAGGGGACGGACGTCGGCCCGCTCTCCAGCGAACAGGGGCGCAGGGACCTGGAGGAACTCGTCGAGGACGCGAAGCGGTCGGGCGCCGAGGTGCTGTGCGGCGGGGAGCGGCCGGACGGTCCGGGCTGGTTCTACCCGCCGACCGTGCTCGCCGGGATCCACCGGGACATGCGGATCCACCGCGAGGAGGCGTTCGGGCCGGTGGCCACGCTGTACCGGGCCGGGGACCTGGACGAGGCGGTCCTCATCGCCAACGACTCACCCTTCGGGTTGAGTTCGAACGTGTGGACGCGTGACGACGCCGAGGTGGACCGGTTCGTGCGGGACCTGGAGGCGGGCGGTGTGTTCGTCAACGGCATGACCGCCTCCCACCCCGCGTTCCCCTTCGGGGGTGTGAAGCGGTCCGGATACGGCCGTGAGCTGTCCGGGCACGGAATCCGGGAGTTCTGCAACATCACCACCGTTTGGCAGGGTGCGTGACGGTCGCGCGGCTACGATCCCGAGTGTGAACCGCGAAGTGACCCTGCCTCTGATCGTCGACGACCGCGGTACCTTGCAGGTGGCCGCGGCCGACGTGAGTAAGTTGTTGCGGACGTTGGGGGCGCGGTGGCTGCGTCTTGTCGAGGCCGACGAAGGCGGGCTGGACGAGGACACGGTGGCCGCTCTGACCATCGAGCTCGCAAAGCTGGCCGACCGGATCGACGTGGCCTGCATCGCCCACAGCAGCGGGCAGGGGGGGTAGTCCGCCGCACGCGGCTCGTGCGCCTGTCCTGACCTGCTTCTTCCTGTTCCTCGGGATACCTCTGTGGTGATCCGACCCTGACACGGGGTCACCGGTTCGGAGTAGTCCGACGCGAGATCGTCGCCCTCACGGGTGATCGTGAGGGAACCACCTCCTGAGGTGAACCACCTTCCAACCGGCGGGCCCAAACCCGCCGGAAGGCTGAAAGCAGGCACGGTTCATGGCGACTTTGTGCAAACCCTCAGTGTCGGTCCCGGAGTACGTGATCACGATGGAGGAGACGCTGGAACTGGCGCGCTCCCACCACGAGAACCACCCGCAGCTGCCGTTGGCGCTGAGACTGATCGAGAACACGGGCGTTCGCACCCGGCACATCGTGCAGCCGATCGAGGAAACCCTCAAGCACCCCGGCTTCGAGGAGCGCAACAAGCTCTACGAGGCCGAGGCCAAGTCCCGGGTCCCCGCAGTCATCCAGCGGGCGCTCGACGACGCCGAACTGCTCACCACCGACATCGACGTGATCATCTACGTCTCGTGCACGGGCTTCATGATGCCCTCGCTCACGGCGTGGCTGATCAACGAGATGGACTTCGACTCCACCACCCGTCAGCTGCCCATCGCCCAGCTGGGCTGCGCGGCCGGCGGGGCGGCGATCAACCGGGCGCACGACTTCTGCTCGGCGTACCCGGACGCCAACGCGCTCATCGTGGCCTGCGAGTTCTGCTCGCTGTGCTACCAGCCCACCGACCTCGGCGTCGGCTCGCTGCTCTCCAACGGCCTCTTCGGTGACGGCATCGCCGCCGCCGTGGTCCGCGGCAAGGGCGGCACGGGCGTCGAGCTCGAACGCAACGGCTCGTACCTGATCCCGAAGACCGAAGAGTGGATCATGTACGACGTCCGGGCCACCGGGTTCCACTTCCTGCTGGACAAGCGGGTGCCCGCGACCATGGAGCCGCTCGCGCCGGCCCTCCAGGACCTGGCTGGACTGCACGGCTGGGACGCCGCCGACCTGGACTTCTACATAGTCCACGCGGGCGGCCCCCGCATCCTCGACGACCTGAGCAAGTTCCTCCAGGTCGATCCGCACGCGTTCCGGTTCAGCCGGTCCACGCTCACCGAGTACGGCAACATCGCGAGCGCCGTCGTCCTCGACGCGCTGCGCCGGATGTTCGACGAGGGCGGTGCCGAGCACCAGGCGCGCGGTCTGCTCGCCGGGTTCGGTCCCGGCATCACCGCGGAGATGTCGCTGGGTCGCTGGCGGCGTTCGGACGGAGAGGCGGCCTGACCGAGATGACGCTCACCGAACCACTCGACCCGGCCGACGAGGCACCCGGCGCGGTGCCCGTCGAGGCCGCCTGTCCGGTCCGGCACTGGGCGGTGCCGGACCTGGCGGGGGTGGACTTCGACCCCACCCTGGCCGAGTTGATGCGCGAGGGCCCGGTCACCCGGATCCAGCTGCCGAACGGCGAGGGCTGGGCGTGGCTGGTCACCCGGTACGACGACGTACGCATGGTGGCCAACGACTCCCGGTTCAGCCGCGAGGCGGTGATGGCGCAGCCGGTCACCCGGCTCGCCCCGCACTTCATCCCGGACCCGGGTGCGGTCGGCTTCCTCGACCCGCCCGACCACACCCGGCTGCGCCGCACGGTGGCCCCCGCGCTCACCAGCAAGGGGGTGGAGCGGGTCCGGGAGAAGGCGCGCCGGATGCTGGACGAGATCGTCGACGAACTCGTCCAGGACGGGCCGCCGGCCGATCTCACGGCGACGGTCCTCAGCCCGTTCCCCATCGCGGTGATCTGCGAGGTGATGGGCGTACCGGCCGCCGACCGGCACAGCATGCACATCTGGACCCAGCTGATCCTGTCCTCCAGCCACGGCAAGGAGGTCAGCGAGAAGGCCAAGCGCGAGATGAGCGCCTACTTCGGCGATCTGATCGCGCTGCGCGAGGACAGCACGGGCGAGGACGTGACGTCACTGCTCGGCGGCGCGGTGGGCCGCGGCGAGGTCACGCTGGAGGAGGCGGTCGGTCTCGCCGTGCTGCTCCAGATCGGCGGTGAGGCGGTCACCAACAACAGCGGGCAGATGTTCTACCTGCTGCTGACCCGTCCCGACCTCCTAGACCGGCTGCGCACCGAGCCGGAGATCCGCCCCGGGGCGATCGACGAACTCCTGCGGTACATCCCGCACCGCAGCGCGGTCGGGCTGTCCCGGATCGCCCTGCGGGACGTGGAGATCAAGGGTGTGCTGATCCGCGCGGGTGACCCGGTCTACGTCTCGTACCTGGCCGCCAACCGCGACCCGGACGTCTTCCCCGACCCGGAGACGATCGACTTCACCCGCAGCCCGAACCCCCACGTCTCCTTCGGGTTCGGCCCGCACTACTGCCCCGGCGGCCAGCTCGGCCGGCTGGAGGAGGAACTGCTGGTCGACGCCCTCCTCGACCGGCTGCCCGGACTGCGGCTCGCGGTGCCCCCGGAGCAGGTGCCCTTCCGGAAGGGCGCGTTGATCCGGGGACCCGAGGCCCTTCCGGTGACCTGGTGAGCGGCCCATGACGACGACCGAGGGACTTCTCGTACCGCCGGGCCACGGGCGTGTGGTCCACACGCCGGCCCAGCGTGTCACGTTCAAGGTGACGGGCACGCACTCACGGACGGCCTCCACCTTCGAGGTGGAGGTCCCGCCGGGCTTCGACGTGGGCGCCCATGTGCACACCCGCAGCGAGGAACTGTTCTACGTCCTCGAAGGCGAGCTGGACGTCCTCGCCTTCGAGCCACGCATCCGCACCCCCGACAACTGGCAGCGCTGGGAGTCGAGTTCGGGTTCCAGGGTGGTGCGGGCGACCCCGGGCACGGTGATCGTCGTACCCCCGGGCTGCCCGCACGCCTTCGCCAATCCGACGGACACCCCGGCGAAGATGTTCTTCCAGGCATCCCCGCCACCGGACCACGAACGCTACTTCGAGGAGCTCCTGGAGATCCTGGGAAGCGGCGGCCCTCCGGACCACCAGGCGATCGAGGAACTCCGCAAGCGCTACGACATCGAACAACTCACGCCCTTGAAGCACCGGTGAGGAGATCCCGCACCCCGACGGCGCTACCGGATCGGCATCCCCGCCAACGTCCGGGCGATCACCAGCCGCTGGATCTCACTCGTCCCCTCGAAGATGGTGTAGATCGCCGCGTCCCGGTGCATCCGCTCCACCGGATACTCCCGCGTGTACCCGTTGCCGCCCAGGATCTGGATTGCCTGTCCGGTCACCTTCTTCGCCGTCTCGCTGGCGAACAGCTTCGACATCGACCCCTCGGCCGCGGTGAACGGCTTCCCGTTGATCCCCATCCAGGACGCCCGCCACACCAGCAGCCGGGCCGCGTCGATGGAGGTGCGCATGTCCGCGAGCTGGAAGGCCACACCCTGGTTGTCGATGATCGGCCGCCCGAACTGTTCACGGGTCTTCGCGTAGTCGAGAGCGACCTCATAGGCGGCGCGGGCGGTACCCACCGCCATGGCCCCGACGGCGGGCCGGGATGCCTCGAACGTGGCCATCGCCGCGTTCTTGACGCGCTCCCCGCCCGACTTCGCCCGCTCCCGGGCCCGGGCGAGGCGCTCGTCCAGCTTCTCCTTGCCGCCGAGCAGGCAGGAACCGGGCACCCGGACGTTGTCGAGGATGACCTCGGCGGTGTGCGAGGCACGGATCCCGTGCTTCTTGAACTTCTGCCCCTGGGCGAGTCCGGGCGTCCCCGGCGGCACGATGAAGGACGCGTGGCCCTTGGAGCCGAGCTCCGGGTCGACGACCGCGACGACGACGTGGACGTTGGCGATGCCGCCGTTGGTCGCCCAGGTCTTCGTGCCGTTGATCACCCACTCGTCCTTGGCCTCGTCGTACACGGCCTTGGTGCGCATGGAGGCCACGTCGGAACCGGCGTCGGGCTCGGAGGAGCAGAACGCGGCGACCTTGACGTCGTTCGGGTCGCCGTACATCTGGGGGATCCAGGTGCCGATCTGCTCCTCGGTGCCGTTGGCGAGGACGCCGACGGCGGCCAGGCCCGTGCCCACGATGGACAGGGCGATGCCTGCGTCGCCCCAGAACAGCTCCTCCATGGCCAAGAGCGAGGCCAAGGGCGGGGTCTACAAGACC
>NZ_JBEYFC010000494.1:0-6604 GCF_040634175.1 Streptomyces sp. NPDC007162 | reverse complement strand
GTCATGGAGGACCGGTTGTCAGAGGAACCCGTCGATGTAGCGACGCTAAGAGAAGAAGCCGGGAAACTTCGGCAGTTGTTGAGCTAGAACATGGTGTTGTCGTTGGCCGACTTCTCCGGCACCGGCTGGAAGACGTCCCAGTGCTCGACGATCTTGCCGTCCTGAACCCGGAAGATGTCGACGACGGCTGCCCCGCGGTCGTCCGCGTTCACCTGGAAGGTGTGGTGGACCGCGACGTACTCCCCGTCGGCGATGATCCGCTTGACGTCCATGCGGAGGTCCGGGAGAGCGGCGAAGGCCGACGAGAACGCCTCCTTGGCGGCCGCCACACCGTTGAGGTTCTTCGGGTTGTGCGCGTAATACGGATCGGCGGCGTACCGGTCCCAGGCGCTGACGTCACGGTCGGTGAGCAGTGCGTCAAGCAGAGCCGACACCACCTGCTTGCTCGCGGCGCCGGACGCGTCCGAGGACTGGCCGGCCGGGGCGCTCAGCGTTGAATGCAGGTCGTTGCCGCTGACCGTGCTGTCCGGGACGTCCTGGATCACGTCCCAGTGCTCGACGATCTTGCCGTCCCGAACCCGGAAGATGTCGACCACCACCTGGCCTTTGGTGCCGGGCTCCCCCACGGCGTGGGAGTGCAGCAGGACCAGGTCGTCCTCGGCGATGACCCGCGCGACCTCGTACTGCAGCTCCGGGTAGCGGCTCCTGAAGCCCGTCACGAAGCCGCGCAGCGCTTCGGTGCCGTTGGGGGCCCAAGGGTTGTGCTGGATGTATTCGTCCCCGACGTACTTGTCGATGACGTCGAGATTTCCCTTGGCGAACAGCTCGTTGTAGAAGTGGACGACCAGCTCTTTGTTCTCAGTGGACATGGTGGTCCCTGTCTTTCTGACTCACGGTCGGAAAACGGAACTAGAAGGCGGTGTTGTCGTCGGCCTATGCGGTCGGGGCCGCCGACTGGATGACGTCCCAGTGCTCGACGACCTTGCCGTCGCGGACCCGGTACAGGTCGAGGACCGGGGTACCAGGGTCGTCGGAGGCGAACTTGTAGAGGGCGTGTACGGCGACGTAGTCGCCCTCGCCGATGACCTGTTGCACGCTGACGCTGAAGCCGGGGTTCTCCAGTTGGGACGCGAAGAACGCCTTGGCAGCCGCGATGCCGTTCGGGGACTGCGGGTTGTGCTGATAGAACGGATCCACCGCATACCGGTCGAAGGCCGTGACGTCCCGGCCGGCGGTCACCTCCTCGAACATTGCCGTCACGACCCGCTTGCTCGCCGCAGTGGACACGCTCGGGTCCGGCCACCGCCGCTGCGGGGCGCTCAGCGTGGAGAACATGTCGTTGCCGCTGACGCTGGTGTCCGCAACCGGCTGGATCACGTCCCAGTGTTCGGCGATCCTGCCGTCGTGGACTCGGAAGATGTCGACGATCGCATCACCCTTGGTGCCCGGATCCGACACGGAATGCGAGTGCAGCAGAACCAGGTCCCCCTCGGCGAGAGCCCGCTCGACGGTGACGTGCAACCGCGGGTGGGCGGCCCGCAGACTGGTCACGTACTGACGCAGCGCTTCGCGGCCGTCCGGAACGTTCGGGTGATGCTGGATGTAGTCGGGCCGGAAGAACCTGTCGATCACGGCGAGATTGCCCTGGTTGAACAGCTGGTCGAAGACGTGTACCACCAAAGCCTTGTTCGCGGCGGTCTGGCGGCTGCTGCTGACGTCCATCGACGTGGCGGAGACCGGTCGGGGCGAGGCCGCCGCGGCCGTGACGCCTCCGACCGACAGCACGCCGGCCGTGGCCGCGGCGACGAGAACCATGGCTGATGTCCTGGTCCGGCTCGCGGGGATGGGCATGGAAACGACTCTCTTTCCTTGCGAGTGGTCTACGGCACGCGAGGTGAACCGCGGAGAGGCCGACGGAGCCGAATCGGCGAGGTCAGACCCAGTTACCTCTTGTGCGTAGCCCCATCATGAGTCACTATCGGCGAAGACGTAAGGAGGCACTTTCATGTCAGCCACGTACACCGATGTGCCTGTTGTGGACGACCCTCTCGACAAGGACTGCCCGATCCGTGAGGTGCTCGACCGGGTCGGCGACAAGTGGAGCGCTCTGGTCGTCGTGCGGCTCGGACAGCGCACCCACCGCTTCAACGAACTCCACCGCGAGATCGACGGGATCAGCCAGCGGATGCTGACCCTGACGTTGCGCGCACTGGTCCGCGACGGGCTCGTCAGCCGCACTGCCTACCCGACCGTGCCCCCACGCGTCGACTACGAACTGACCGAACTGGGCCACACCCTGCTCGCCCCCATCACCGCACTCCACGAATGGGCCGTGGCACATCGCGGCGAGATCCACGAAGCTCGCGCACGCCACGACCAAGCGCCCGGAACCCCCGAAGCGGGTCCATGACGGTGCGCCGGTGACCAAGGCTGTGAACTGGTAGCTCTCACCGGTGACCGATGCCGGCCCGGCACTGTGGCGCGACTCCGCTCCCGCGCCCTGGCGGCCTCACGGACAGAAGACTGCCTACGCACGAGCACGTTCGTCCTCCTCCACGGGGCCTGGCACGGCGGCTGGGCCTGCAACGCGTGGCACCCGCCCTGCGCGCTGCCGGACTGTGCCCGCGATGTCGTCCTCGTGGGACACAGCTATGCCGGCCAGGTCGTCACGGGGGTCACCGACCCGAGCGGCTGTCGTTGCGGGTCCACCTCGACGCGTTCGTGGGAGGCGACGGTGACGCCGCGATCGACCTCCTCCTCACGACAGGTGAGCGCGAAGGCCAATCTGGACCGGCTCGCGCCCCGACTGACGCCGCACCCCCTGGCTGACCTACACCGAACCGCGAACTGACGGCGCGCTTCCGGGAGACGCCGTCGGCCCCTTGACCGGCCGAGGGCTGGTGGCGTTCAGAGAGGTGAGGCACACAACGGGCAGTCGGTGTGCGGATGAGAACCTGTCATCGGGGAGTTCACCCCATGGTGGCGTCGACCGCTCGACGTCATGTGCGGACGACTGGAGTTGACCTGGTGACGCGAATACTGATCATCGGCGGCGGAATCGCGGGTACGGCGTCGGCGCTGGCTCTGCACAAGGCCGGCTTCGACGTCGAGGTGTACGAGGCGCATCCGGACACGGCGGAGGACATCGGCGCGTTCCTGACGCTCGGGAGCAACGGCATGCGGGCCCTCGCGCAGATCGACGCCACGGCCGAGGTCACCGCGCTGGGTTTCCCGCTGACGTCGATACGGCTTCTGGACGACAGGGGCAGCCAGACGGCTCACCGACTCATGGGCGACGCCCACGACCCACTGCTGAACTTCCGTTGTCTGCGCCGCGGCGAACTCAACGCCGCGCTTCAGGCGAAGGTCGCGCGGCGTGGCATCGCCGTGCGGCACAGCGCCCGACTGGCCCGCCTGGACGACCACCACGACGGCGTCACAGCCCACTTCACGGACGGCAGCACGGCGACGGGCGACCTGCTGCTCGGCGCCGACGGCCTCAACTCGACGGTCCGGCGCGCGATCGCACCCTTTACACAACCGCGTTACGCGGGCCAGCGGGTCTTCTACGGCTACACCACAGACATCCCACCGGTCGGCGAGAGCGACTGCTTCACCATGATCCGGGGCAGCGAGGCAGCCTTCGGCTTCGCGTCCTCGCCGGACGGCGAGACCTACTGGTTCGCGCGCGTCGCCGGCGATCCGCTGTCCGCGGAGGAGATCGCCGAGGGCTCACCAGCCGACTGGCGCACCCTCCTCGTCCCGCTCCTGCGCAAGGACACCACTCCTGCGGCCGACGTCGTCTCGGCCACGGCCGAGCACCTGACGGTCACCAACGCAACGGAACTGCCGCTCGGCATACCGTGGCGCTCCGGCCGCGCCCTGATCCTGGGCGACGCGGCCCACGCCGCGTCGCCGGCCGCAGGTCAGGGCGCCTCCATGGCCCTGGAGGACGCGGTCGTCCTGGCCAAGTGCCTGAGGGACCTGCCGGACACCGACTCGGCACTCACCCGCTATGAATCCCTGCGCCGCGAACGCGTGGAGCACAACATCACCACGAGCGGTGCCATGTCACGCGGCACCTACGCGCCGTCCGGCTCCGGGGGGCGTTCGACTCCCACCGCACGATCGAGCGCAGCAGCGCTGATCGAGGTACTGGACTGGGAGTCCGACATCTCTGACCTCAAGGAGTGGTGAGGCCGCTTCAGGCGAGGCGGTTGCCTGCCGGACTCAGTGATCAGTGGAACTGCGGATGGCACACGTCACAGGTGTGGCCTTGGTCGTCGACCACGGTGATGTCGGGCCGGCGATAGAACGCGGAGCACGGATGGGAGATCCCGAGGTCGACTGCCTGGGAGGCCGCCGTCCTGACGCGGCGCACCCTCCCACAGGTGCTCCAGGCTTCGAACAGACCGGTCCGCCCCGCGACGGAGAACGCGGCGGCCGGCCGGTCGCCGAGGCCGAGCACAGGACGGCGACGCAGCTCAGTCCAGGCTGCCTCTCCTCGTCGTAGGCCACGCCCTTCCGCCGGATCCGGCCGAGCTCGCCTCCGTCAGCTATGACGCGGCTACGTCGTATGTCAGCCGCGCCTTGTGAACCTCGTCCATGTGGGCCTCAGCCCACTCCCGCACTGCCGTGAGGGGCACACCCAGGCTGGCGCCCAGTGCGGTGAGTTCATAGTCGACGCGCACCGGAACCGACAGGGTCACCGTGCGGGACACGAGCCCGTCCCGCTCCAGCGAGCGCAGTGTCTGAGTGAGCATCTTGGGGCTGACGCCCTCGATCCTGCGGCCGAGTTCGTTGTAGCGCAGCGGACCGTCGACGAGCGCTCCCAGCACGAGCACGGCCCATTTGTCGCTGATCCGCGTTAAGAGCTGATGGGTGGGGCAGTCCCTCAGGAACGCGTCGTAGTCGGTCTGCGCCCGTTTCCGACGCCCAGCCGCGTCCATTGTGGCCATCAGTCACCTCCTGGTGAGGTACGCACTTCAAGGTGCCTACTTACCGCCAGATAGTAGCGGGGGCTAGTTTCGCTACAGCGGGGCGGAATCCTCGAAGGCCTGGTGAAAAAGCTCTGGCCAGGCACCCCTCCCCGACCACCCACAAAGGAGACGTGCAATGCGCGCTGCCGTCGTGACGGACTTCGGCGGACCGGAAGCCGTGCAGATCATCGAACGGGACATCCCGGAGCCGGGCGCCGGCCAGGTACGGATCAAAGTCGCCGCCGCGGCGCTCAACCCGGCCGACGCGATCACTCGTTCCGGTGTGCTGCCGGCGGATCCGCCCATGGGCTTCGGCTGGGACGTGGCCGGGACGATCGACGCGGCCGGCGCGGACACGGGCTGGGCGGTCGGCGACGCCGTCGTGGCCCTGGAGGACAATCTGGTGAAAGCGCTGGGCACCCACGCGGAGTATGTGGTGGTGGAGGGCTCCGCAGTGGCGGCGGCGCCGACGTCCGTGGACGCCGTGCACGCGGCGACGGTGCCCTTGAACTCCTTGACCGCCGCCCAGGCCCTCGATCTGCTGGACCTCAAGCCGGCCCAGACGCTGCTGGTCACAGGTGCGGCAGGCGCCGTGGGCGGTTACGCCGTCCAGTTGGCGGCGCACCAGGGCATCGAGGTGACCGCTCTGGCGGGAGAGAAGGACGCGGACTTCGTCCAGAGCCTGGGCGCGGCCCGTTTCGTGGCGCGCGGCGGCGCACCGGGGCGCCACGACGCGGTCCTGGACGCGGCTCTCCTGGGGGAGACGGCGCTGGAGTGGGTGCGCGACGGCGGCGCGTACGCGGGCGTGATGCCGCCGTTCCTGCCTGCTCCGGTCCGGGGAATCCGGACCGCCGCCGTGACGGTCACCGCGGACGGCGCACGGCTGAAGGACCTGGTCGCCCTGGTCGACGCCGGCATCCTGACCACGCGAGTCGCCGAGACCTACCCCCTAGACGATGCAGCGAAGGCACACGCCCGCCTGGCCGAGGGGGGCATCCGCGGACGACTCGTGCTGCTGCCCTGAACACCTGAGAAAGCTGGGACGGCCTGTTCCCGCCGCCGATCAATCGCAGACGTCCGCCTCGGGCTGCGCCATCGTGACGCACAGCGGCTCGAAGGTCACTCGGGTCTCCAGTCCGTCCGCCCAGCAAAGACGCAACTCCCCGTCCCGCCACGCGCAGTCGGTGACAGCGTCCTCGAAGGGCGGGGTGTCGCCGTCCGCCCCCAAGGCTGCCAGTGCTACGAACACGGCGGTCCCCTCGGCCTCCGTCGACAGCCGGGGCACCCGCACCGACGGCTCGTAGGCCGTGCCCTCGGGGGCGTCCACCTCCTCCGCCTCACCCCAGCCGAGCAGCCCCACCAGCTCGGAGCGGTGTGCCTGCGTTGCCCAGCCGGTGAGCGTCAGCCGAGCCCCGTGCGGCGCCCCGATCACTCGATGGATCCGCAGCTCATGACGCCCCCGTGCCACGGTCACGCTCTCGACACGCAGCCCCGGGACCATCGGGGGGCCGGAGGCGAACACAGGACGGTGCCAGGATCCCGCCCAGCCCCACCCGTCGCCCTGCCCCGTGCCCAGCGGCTGGATGCGCCGCCGCACGCTTGGCGATCCCGCGATCTCCACGGAC
>NZ_JBEYFC010000493.1:0-6605 GCF_040634175.1 Streptomyces sp. NPDC007162 | reverse complement strand
GCGAGGGCTACGGGAACTCCCTGTGCAGTTCACCGCACGCTGATCAGGAGGCCCTCCACCGCCCTGATCGCGTCCCGGTACGTGCGGGCCGCTGCCCGCAGGGCTGCTTCCGGGTCCACGCCCTCCGTTTCGGCGCGGGCGGCCAGCGCCAGGAGTTCGTAGCCGATGCCCTCGCCGGTGGGGAGGGGGACGTCCAGGCCCGCGGTGCGGACGCGGGAGGTGAGTTTGGCGGCGAGGGCGAGGCCGGGCTGGCCGAGGGGGACGCCGTCGGTCACCGAGTCCCGCTGCTTCTCCGCCGCCTTGGTCCGCAGCCAGTGCTCCTTGACCTCCTCCGGCGTCGACGCGGTCTCGTCGCCGAAGACGTGCGGGTGGCGGTGGATGAGCTTGGCGACGATGCCTCCGGCCACGTCGTCGACCGAGAAGGGGGCGTCGGGGTCCTCCTCCGCTATCCGTGCGTGGAAGACGACCTGGAGGAGGACGTCGCCCAGCTCCTCGCGCAGTTCGTCGCGGTCGCCGGCCTCGATCGCCTCGACGAGTTCGTACGCCTCCTCGATGGCGTACTTCGCCAGGCCCTCGTGGGTCTTGCGGGAGGACCAGGGGCACTCCTCGCGGATGCGGTCCATGACCTGGACGAGGTCGAGCAGGCGGGCGCCCGGGAGGTCGTAGGAGGCGGGGAGCAGCTCCAGCTCGGGCATCCGGACCCGGCCGGAGCCGGCGAGGCGGGCCAGGCCGTCGGTGAGGGCGGGTTCGCCCTCACCCGTCGCGACGACCACCACGGTGCGGCCGCCGGCGCAGGCGTCGACCAGTTCCCCGGCGGTGGGGGCGGCCTCGTCCACGGCCGTCCCGGCCTCCCGCAGGTAGGGCAGCTGCGGATGCGCGCCGTCGGCGCACAGCACGCGGTCCGCCGTGCGCAGTGCCTGCCAGGCGGGCCAGGACAGCAGGCCGGGGGCGACCCGGTGGCTGGTGGTGAGCAGGACGATGCGGCCGGGGTCGGTGCCGGTGCCGGCTCCCGGGGTGGTGGGTTCGGGGCTGGTGGTGTTCACGCTCCGAACGTAACGCACGGCCGTCGCCGACCTCGCGCTTTGTCCACAGACCCCAGATGATCAAGCGATCGTATGACCGCCGTCCCCGCCCGGGTGTCGGCCGGCCTACGCCGACACCTGGGTCCCGGCCGAGGTGACCTCCCGTACCCACGGGGTCTTGGCGTCCACCCGGCTGCTCTTCTGGACGTCCCAGGCGCCGTAGCGCGGGTTGAGGTCGACGTGGAGTTCCTCGGAGGCCTGGGCGAGGGCCTTCCAGAAGGCGGGCTGGGAGGTGTCGGTGCCGAGGTCCTGGGCGAGTTTGTTCGCCTCCACCTGGAAGCGGAGGTTGTCGTCCAGCTGCCGGGGGGCGACGCCGTACTTCTGCAGCCAGGCGGCCTGGAGGGCCTTGGCGCCGCCGGCCTGCCGTTCGAGGCGGGTGCGCATCTCCTCGACGTCCTTGCGGGAGACGCTGACGCCCGCGTCCCGGGCGGCGCGGTGCAGCACCCGGTCGAGGACCATGTTGTAGAGGGTGTCCCGGGTGAGGCTGCTGGTGGCGGAGAGGACCTGCTGGTACTGCGCCTGGTCCGGCACCGCGGCCCGCTGGGCCTGGCGCACCTCGTTCACACGGTCCTCCAGCTGCGCGACGGTGATCCGCCGGCCGCCGACGACGGCCGCCGCGCCCGGGTGCGCGCCGCCCGAGCAGGCGGTGAGGAGGGGGGCCGCGGCGGCGATCGCGGCGGACAGGACGAGCGCGGTGCGACGGCGGCGGTGCAAGGAGGCCTCCCGAGGAGATTGTGCGACGGTGCACAAAGTTCTTGCGGTGATCGATGGTAGGCAGTGGGCAAGCTCTGGCCAACCCATTCGACCAACGATTCACACACGTATCCGGCACCGCCGCGCCACCCTCCGGAAGGGTTTGCGGGTCACCCCCCGCGAACCGGGCTCAGCCCGTGATCGCCACCGGGGCGTCCCACGCGTCGCGGTCCACGGTGATCGTGTAACCGCCGCGGGTCTCCTTGCTGTTGACCATGTACTGGTGCGCCCGGCTGTGCCCGGTGAACTGGGTCGAGCCGAACGGCCAGTCCGCGGTGGTGGTGTTCTGCTTGTCCCACAGCGCGTACCAGAGGTTGCCCGGCAGGTCCGTCTTGTCCGTGGCGTTCGCGATCGCCTTGGCGCTGGAGCTGGTGAAGCCGTAGAAGCCCGCGCGGTACGTCTTGGCGTGCAGCTCCTTGTCGAAGGCGCGGACGTACGTCAGCACGGCGTTGTTGCACGACGTGTTCGTCGTGTCGTACGCCTCCATGTCGAGGTAGATCGGGCTGCCGGCCTTCATCCCGAGGGCGGCGGCCTTGGCCACGGCGTCGTCCGCCTCGGACTTGCCCACGGCGGCCGCGGTGGAGGCGCTGATCTTCACGGAGCCGCCGGATCCGCAGGACGGCTGGGAGCCGACGTAGAGCGGGACGAGCTTCCAGCCGAGCGCGGAGACGGACTTGACCCAGGACGCGGTGAGGTTCGGCTGGTTGCAGCCGCGGTTCTTGCCGCCGATGTAGACGGCGGCGGCGCCGTAGAAGCCGGTGTTCCAGGCCTTCATCGCGGTGAGGGAGGGCGCGGCGCAGGTGTCGAAGGCGCGGCCGGTGAACGTCTTCTGGGCGGGCCAGGTGGTGGCCGCCATGGAGGTCTGCGCGGCTATTCCGGCGCCGGCGAGGACGGCGGCGCCCGCGACGCCCCAGGTGATGTATCTGCGCTTCTTCGACTGCCGATGGCTGGACATACCGGACCCCACCCCTGTGTGTGCACTATGCAAGAAAGTCCTGCGGAAAACGGACGGCAACCTATCAGGCGCGGTGGAACTAGCCGCGCACCTGCCCCAGCCATTGCAGCGTCCGCCGGACCTCCGCCGCCATGGGGTGCCCGGGTCCGTGCAGCCGCTCCACGTCGAACAGCAGCCTGGTGAGGGTCTCGTGGGCGGCCGGCCGGTCGCCGAGGGCGAGCAGCAGGTGCCCGATCCGGCGGCGCACGTCGTGGGCGAGCTGGGGGTCACCGGCCACGTACTGGTTCTCGTAGTACGGCAGCAGCGCGCGGTACTCCGCGAGGGCCGCCGCCGGTTCGCCGAGCTGCTCCAGGCACTGGGCGATCTCGTAGCGGAAGCGCAGGGACTGCGGGTCGGCCTGGCCGGCCTCGGCGGCGCGCTCGTCGGCGAGCCGGCGCAGTTCCGGCAGCGCGCGCCGGTACTGACCGTCGTCCATCAGGGTGGCCGCGTACTGCTTGCGCAGGGACCGTACGACCGTGGAGCGCTCCCCGTGCCGGTCGGCGGCGACCGGCAGGATCGCGCCCAGGATGTCGACGGCCTGGGTGATCCGCCCCTCACCGAGCAGTCGTTTGACCTCGTCGACGGCGGTGGCGACGTCGGGCCGGCCGGGTACGGCGGCCACGGGGGCGGCGGGCTGCGGCGCGGGTGTCCGCGCGCGGTCCGGCCAGGGGGCGTGCGGGCGCAGGAAGGGGCGCGTCGGGTCCAGTGGCGCCCCCGAGGGCGTCCCGCGCGCGGGCAGGAGCGCCGCCAGGTCCTCGTAGACCTCCTGTGCGGACGCCGGCCGGTGCTGCGGGTCCTTGGCCAGCAGGCGCAGTACGAGGCCTTCGAGCGGCGCCGGGACCTCGGGGCGGATCCGGCGCACCGGCACCGGCGGCTCGTACAGGTGCCGGTGCAGCACGCCGAGGGCCGTGGAACCCGCGAACGGCACCTCCCCGCTGAGCAGTTCGTGCAGCAGCACGCCGAGCGCGTACAGGTCGGTGTACGGGCCGACCGCGCCGCCCATCGCCTGCTCGGGCGCCATGTAGGCGGGCGTACCGATCGGGGAGCCGGTGTGGGTGAGCCGGGTGGTGTCCGTGTCCATGACGGAGGCGACACCCAGGTCGAGGACGGTGACCGTGCCGTCCTGTTTCACCATCACGTTGCGCGGCTTGAGGTCGCGGTGGACGATCGGCACCGCGTGCACGGCGCTCAGCACGGCGCACAGCTGCGCGGCCACCGCCACCGCCCACTGCCACGGGTAGGGGTCGTGTTCCGCGAGGTGGTCGGAGAGGTCGGCGCCGTCCACGTACTGCATGACGAGGAAGAGTTCCTCGCCCTCGCTGCCCGCGTCGTGCACGGTGACCAGGCCCGGGTGGTCGACCTGCGCGGTCACCCGGCACTCGCGCAGGAACCGCCGGCGCAGCTCCTCCGCCTCCGCGCCCGCCACCTTGTCCGGGCGCAGCAGCTTCACCGCCACCCGCCGGTCGAGCCGCTGGTCGTACGCCGTCCACACCTGGCCCATGCCACCCTGGCCGATGAGCGTGGACAGTTCGTAGCGGCCGGCGACGATCCGTCCCGTCGCCACGGTCACCTTCCGCTCTCGTGGTGGCCGTCGTGCTTGCGCAGGTAGTCGCTGAGTTCGTCGAGTTCGGCGCGCACCTGCTCGATGCGGGCGGGCGCCGGGCGCTGGGGCGGGGCGGGTATCGGCGGATGCGCCGACGGCTGCCGGAGGATCGGGGGCGGGGTGTGCGGCGGCCGTGTGTCCAGGGGCGCCGTCCCGGTGGTGTACGGCGAGACGGGAGGCGCGTAGCCGTAGCTCTGCGCCGCGTACTGCGCGCGCCGGCGCTGGAAGTGGCGTACGTCGGCCGCGAGGTAGTAGACGACCGTGGCCAGCAGCGTGCCGAACAGCAGGGTGATCCCGACGTAACCGCCGGCGGTGTGCACGTCGTCGCCGGGTTCGCTGCCCAGCAGCACGAGGCTGAGGACGTCGGCCGCCGCGACCGCCACCAGCAGGCCGTAATCCACCGACCTGCGGGTCACGACGGCCAGCCGCAGCATCATCACCCACGTCAGGAAGCCGAGGCTGAACAGGCCCGTCGCCACGAACACCACGCGCAGCAGGACCAGTACAGCGTTGTGCGGCGGCCGCTGCACCGGCTGCGCATGGCCCTGGCCTTGCATGATCGCTCCTGTGTCGCCGGGAAAAGGGCGTACGTAACCGTCCGGTGCGGCCCGCTCGCGGACGGCACCGGTCGTACGGTGGTCGTCCCGAGCATATGGCCCGGCACGGACATACGGCCGGGGTTGTACCGAACCGTTGTGCGCAGCCCGGCCGGGAGCTCGCGCCCCCGTACGGGTGACGGCTCAGTCGGGCGCGACCGTGCCGACGGTGAGACCGTCGTACATCCCACGTACGAGCTGTTCCCCGAGCCGGCTCGTGTGGCGCAGCGCCCGCTCGAACTCGTCGAGTGCGCGGAACCGCGCGCCGTAGCGCCGCTGTTCCTCCAGGGGGAGCCGCGGCAGTTGCAGCCGGCGCACGTCCAGCCGGGTCGCGGTGGAGGCATAGCTGCTGGCCTGGCGGTTGTTGGCACTGCCCCGCAGGAAGCCGGCGAGGAACCAGGCGTCGAGCGCCGTGCGGTCGGGGCGCAGCAGGACGAGGCTGCGGCCCAGGACGGCGCCCGCCGTGGCCTCGTCGACCACGCGCGCCACCGAGCCGCCGCCGAGGACCGGCACGACGACGTCGCCCGGCTCGGTGAGGACGGCCGCCTCCTCGCTCTCGGGAAGCGTGCCGGAGGGCGCCGTGCCGGCGAGGACGTCCTGGTCGGTGAGGACGGGCACGCGCGCGTGCCCGCCGTGTCCACCGGTGCGCAGCACCAGCGCGCCGCCGCGGGCGAGTTCGCCGACGGTGGTGAGCGGCCAGCGCGCGGGCGGCGCCTGCCCGGCCGGGGGCGGGGTGAGGTCGGCGGTCAGCCGCAGGGTCTCGCCGAGCCGTTCGCGGACCGCCGTGAGCTGCTCCGCGCCGTCGGCCGCCGGCTCCGGCGGCAGGTGGCGGGCGGGTGCGAGGTCCACGTCGTCGTCGAGGAGTTCGATGACCGGTACCGTCCGGGCCAGTCCCGGCCGTTCCCCCGTGGCGCCACCGCGCTCGAAGGCACGCCAGGCGTCCAGTACGGCGTCCCGTACCGCCGCCCGGTCGGGCCCGCCCCGCCCCTCCCCAGCGAACCTCCCGGTGTCCACGAGCAGCACCTCCGGTGTGGCCGGGGTCCGGTCGGGTCTGCGCAGCACCCACAGGTGCAGCGGGATGTTGTACGGCGGTGCCGTCCCGACCGGCAGCGCCACCACCGCGCGCAGCGCGCCCCGGCGCAGCAGGTCGGCGCGGATCCGGCGGCCGGAACGGCGGGACGCGGCGGCCGGCGGCATCAGCAGGACCGCGGTGCCGCCGTCGGCGAGCCGGGCGAGGGCGTGCTGCACCCAGGCCAGCTCCGACTCGGTGCGCGCCGGGAAGCCGTACTCCCAGCGGGGGTCGTAGGCCAGCTCGTCGTGGCCCCAGTTGCGTTCGTTGAACGGGGGATGGCACAGCACGGCGTCGGCGCGCAGCTCCGGGTGGGCGTCGGCGCGCAGGGTGTCTCCGGTGGCGGCGTGCACGCGGGCCCGGGAGTGCAACGCGAGGCGCAGCGCGGTGAGCGCGGCGAGGCCGGGGGCGCTGTCCTGGGCGTACAGCTGCCGGTCGGGAACGGTGGGCATGGCCCGCAGCAGGGCGCCGGTGCCGCAGGCCGGGTCCAGGACCGTGCGGGCGGGCC
>NZ_JBEYFC010000492.1:0-6635 GCF_040634175.1 Streptomyces sp. NPDC007162 | reverse complement strand
ATCAGCCCCGCCGCCACCCCCTTCGCACAGGCCCTCGCCGACGTCGCCACCATCAGCCTGCTGCCACAACGCACCACCGCGGCGATGTCGACCGGCAGCGCACCGGTCCGGGCGCGGAAGAGCAGGTCGTTCAGGCAGTGCCCGAACTTGCTGACCATGAGGACGATGCGCATCCGCTCGTCGGCCCGGTTGATCTGCCAGTCCATGTGGAAGGAGTCGCCGATCGCCGCGAAGCTCGCCCGCAGCTTGTCGACCGTCACCGGCGCCTCGGCCGAGAAGTGCACGCGCATGAAGAACAGACCCGTGTCGTGGTCCCCGAACTGCTGGCTGTCCTCGATGTTGCAGCCGGTCATGAACAGGTAGCTCGACACGGCGTGCACGATGCCCTGCTTGTCGGGGCACGAGAGGGTGAGGACGTACTGGTCGGCCGGTGCGGCCTGGGCTCGGGTGGGCTGATCGGTCATGCACCACAGAATCTCATGCCCCGCCGCGCCCGACACCGGGTGTCCGCCACGCGGACCGCCGGGCCCGTCCCCCGGGACACCGGCCGCCGCGTGGGACTACGCCGCCCGCGTCATGATCCGCAGCACCTCGAGGGTGCGCGGCGGTGCCTCCGGGTCGTCGCCGTCGCTCGTCGCCAGACGTATGTGCGCGTCCCGGGCCGCCCGGACCGCGTCCGGCCATCCCTGGTGGTCGAGGTAGGCGGACACCTGCGCGTCCGGCCCCACCTGGTGCATGATCCGCAGCACCCGCAGCACGGCGGTGTCGACGAGCGCCGCCTCCTGCGAGTCGCGGAATATCGTCCCGACGTACTTCTCGGCGGACCAGTTGTCCAGCCAGGTGTCCTCGACCAGCCGGTAGACCGCGTCGGTCACGTCGCCGTACCCGTCCTGGCCGGCCAGCCAGACGTTCCGCTGGAAGTCCGGGTCGGAGAGCATGTGCAGCGCGGAACGCACATTGCTGCGCCAGCGCCACCACGGCATGTCATTGAGTGGCATGTCGCCCATGGTGGAGGAGCGACGGCCGCGACGGGAAGAGTTCTCCGAACCTTGCACGGTCATCGATCGTACGTTCCTCGTCACAGGCTCTTCACCCGCCCCCGCAATTCACCTTCGCGTCACTCATCGTCGACCGAGGGTCACTCGCGGGTTTGCGATGTGACGGAATCGTGCGTGTCCATGACCGGCAGTCGGCACAAGCGCAGCACCTTTCCTCCTTCGACCCACCGGCCCCGCAGAGCCACCGTCCTGTCCACGGTGGCCATGGCGGCCTGTGCGTCACTCGCCGCCGGTTGCGGGACCGTCCCAGGGTTCGCCGGCCCGGCGGACGACGTGATCAAGGTGATGACCTGGGCGCCGCAGGAGACCGGCGCCACCAACAAACCCGGTATGCCCGCCATGGCATCGGCCGTCGTGCGCTGGCTCAACTCCCGGGGCGGCATCGGCGGTCACAAGCTCAAGCTGCTCACCTGCAACGACCACAACACCAGCGTGGGCGCCGCGAACTGCGCCCAGCGCGCGGTCGACGAGAACGTGGTCGCGGTGGTCGGCTCCTACAGCCAGTTCGGCGATTCCTACTTCCCCCCGCTGGAAGGCGCGGCCATCCCCTACATAGGCGGCTACGGGGCCTCGAACGAGGAGTTCACCAGCCCCGTCTCCTACCCCGTCAACGGCGGGCAGCTCACCCTGCTGGCCGGGCTCGGGGAGGCGCTGGCCGCGTCCTGCGGCCCGGTCACCCTGGTCCGCCCCGACAGCATCGCCGGCGACCAGCTGCCGCAGCTGCTCGACTCGGGGCTGCGGGCGGGCGGCCACGGCAAGGCGATCGACCAGCTCGCGGCCGAGGACCTCACCGCGTACGACGAGCAGTCGAAGCAGGCACTGGAGAGCGCGTCCTCGGAAGCGGCGAAGACGGGCTGTGTGGTGCCCGAGCTCGGGGGCCGCACGGCCACCTTCATGGACAGCTTCCAGCGCGCCCGCGAGGACTACCCGAAGGTGAAGACGGCCGCCGAGATCGGCAGCGTCGACCAGACGGTCATCAACTCCACCGGCGGGGCGTCCGGCCCGTACGAGGGGTCGTACATCACCGGCTGGTACCCGGTCGCCTCGGACGCGCGATGGGACGAGATGAAGAAGGTCATCAGCAAGGAGGCCTTCGGGGACAACCGGATCGACCCGGCCGACGCCGGGGTGCAGACCACCTGGATCGCCTTCAAGGTGCTGGCCGCCGCGCTGGCGAAGACCGGCGACGGCGAGGTGACCTCCGACAGCGTGCGCCGCACCCTCAACAACGGCCTGAAGGTCTCCACCGGCGGCCTCACCCCGAACCTGACCTGGCCCTACCAGGGCAAGCTGGCCGCCGCCGGTTTCTCCCGGCTGGCCAACGCCGACGTCAACGTCCAGACGGTCAGGGGCGGCCTGCTGCAGTCGGCCAACAGGAGCGCCCTCGACATGACGCGGACCCTGGAGAACGCCGACCTCAACTGACCGGCGGCGAGGTCACAGCTGGGTCGGCTGGCGCTGGGTCAGCCCGTACCTGCTCGCGATGGTGTTCCACAGCGCGGCCGCCTTCGCCTTCTGGGAGCTGGCGGTGCCGCTCTCGCGGTTGCCGGCCGCGGTCTGGCCGGTGGTGCGGGCCTGGCCCTTGCGGCAGCCGTGCTTGCCGCCTGCCTGGTCGGCCCAGGCCGCGTAGTGGTTGTCGGCGTTCGCGGAGGCCTGCCAGGCCTTGGTGAGCGAGGCGGTCAGCTCCGCGTTGTTCGCCAGCTTGTCGACGGGCAGCTTCGACAGCCGGGTGATCAGCTCGGTGCGCTGCCTGGCCGCGTCGCGCAGGTCGGAGGCGGAGCCGCCGAGGTTCTGGCACTGCTTCACACTGGCGACGGCGCTGATCACGCTGGCCCGGCTGCTGCCGCTGTCGGCGAGCAGCTTGTCCAGGGCGACGGCCTGCGCCTTCGCGGGATCGGCCGCGGCCTGCGAGGAGTCCGTACCGGCCGACGCGGACGCGGCGACCGTCTTGTTGCCGCCGGAGGAGCCGCCGCCCCCGCTGAGCAGGGCACCGGCGCCGACCCCGAGGACCACGATGCCGACCCCGACCGCCGCGATGAGGGGCACCTTCGACCGGCTCCGGCCACCCCGGCCGCCGCCGTCACCGGCGTCGTCGTAGCGGTCGTACGACGGCGGGGGCTGGGGCGGGGTGTAGGCGGGCTGGGGCTGCTGCTGGAAACGGGGCAGCTGGGCGGTGGACGCGGCGGGGGGCTCGCCGCCCGGACCGCTGCGGAAGAGGCTGTCGAACTCGGCGGGCGGCTGCCGGTCGGCGCCCTGGGGGCCGCCGGCCGGGTAGGGCGCGATGTACTGCGTGGCATCGGCGTCGGAGTGCGCCGCGGGGGCGGTCCTGCCGAGGAAGGTGGTCTGCTCGTGCCGGTTCTCCGGCGGCAGCGCACCGGGGCCGACCGGCGGGATCAGCTGGGTGGCGCCCTCGGGGGCCGCCGCCACCGGCGGTATGTACTGTGTGGCGCCCTCGTCCGCCGGAGCGGCCGGGACCGGGGGTATGTACTGGGTCGCGCCCTCGTCGGCGGGCGGCAGCGGGGCTCCGTAGGGGTCCTGTCCCGCGGCCTGGGGCAGCGCGGCGCCGCCGTAGGGCTGCTGCTGGTGCTGCTGGGGGTGCGCGCCGTAGCCGCCGTACGACTGCTCGTAGCCGCCGTACGGCGCCCCCTCCGGTGGGAGCGGGCCGGCGCCCGACGTGGGGGCGGCCTGGGACCGGTCGTCCCAGGCGGGCGGCTGGGCCGGGGTGTTCCACTCCTGGCCCGCCGCCTGCGGCCAGTCCTGCTGGGGCCCGGGTGCGCCCTGGTGGTGGCCGGGCCCCCACGGCTGTCCCCACTCCTGGCCCTCGGAGGGCGCGGTGGCCGGCGCCGGGGGCGCGGCGGCCGGCCGGACCGGGCGGGTGGCACCGCCCGTCATGCCCGGCAGCAAGGGCTCGCCGCCGTCGGAGGGCAGCACGATGCCTTCGCGCGCGGGCTCGCCCTGTCCACTCTGCGTCACCGGGACTCCTACTAATGGGGGACCTTGTGAATCGTCGGCTCACGCTACCGGGTCCCCTCCACCAGGTGCCACGCAGCCAAAGGCGCGATCTTGTTCCCGGTGACAGGAGTGACGAAACCGCCCCGCGATGCGCTGTATATGCCGTCTCCTGAGCGGCAACGTGTGGTTTCCCACACGTTCACACATACGCGGGGCATGAATTCATGCGGCCGCCTGCAGATCCAGACGGGCGCCGAACTCCCTTACCACCGGTTCGTCCCGGAACGGCTCCAGGCGCTGCTGGAAGTCCTCCAGGTACTCGGCGCCCCGGTTGGAACGGACCGTCTCCAGCAGTTCGACCGCCTTCGTCCCGGTGGCACAGGCCTGCTCGATCTCGCGCTGCTGCACCTGCGCTGTGGCGAGGAGCACATAGCCGATGGCACGGCGTCGCGCCCGGCTCGGCGGGTGCCCGTCCAGCGACTGCCGGGCGCACCTCGCCGCCGCCTCGGCCTGCCCGAGGTCACGGTGGCAGTGCGCCAACTCGTCGGCCAGGTAGGCCTCGTCGAAGTGCGCGATCCACGCCGGGTCGTCACCGGAGGACGGATCGGCCGCCTCCATCGCGGACACCGCCCGCCCGGACGCCAGCTGCGCGGCCCGCGCGTCGCCGAGCAGCGCGTGCCCGCGGGCCTCGGCCGCGTAGAACATCGCCTCCGCGCGCGGGGTCACCCGTCCGCGCGCCCCTTCCTGCGCCGCCCGCGCCAACTGGGAGATCTCCCGCGGGTTCCCGAGCTGCGCGGCGAGGTGGCTCATGGAGGCGGCGAGCACGTAGCCGCCGTAGCCACGGTCCCCGGCGGCCTGCGCGAGCCGCAGCGACTGGATGTAGTACCGCTGGGCGAGACCGGGTTGGCCGGTGTCCACGGCCATGTACCCGGCCAGTTCGGTGAGCCGGGCCACCGCGGCGAACAACTCCCGCCCGACCGACTCCCGGTAGGAGCCGGCCAGCAGCCCGGACACGACGCTGTTGAGGTAGTGCACGACGACCGGGCGCACGTGCCCGCTGCCGAACTGGTGGTCCAGGTCGGTCAGCGCCTGCGTCATCGCCTGCACGGCCGCCACGTCCGACTGCCCGACCCGCGGTCCCGCCTGCCGCGCCACCTGCGCGTCCGGCGCCGAGATCAGCCAGTCCCGGCTCGGCTCCACCAGCGCGGACGCGGCCACCGAGGAACCGGACAGGAAGTCCCGGCGCCCCACGTCACTGCGCCACAGCTCGCAGACCTGCTCGATGGCCCCCAGTACGGTCGGCGAGAACTGGAGACCGACGCCCGACGCGAGGTTCTTGCCGTTGGCCATGCCGATCTCGTCGATCGTGACCGTACGGCCCAGCTTGCGGCCCAGCGCCTCGGCGATGATCGCGGGCGCCCGGCCCCTCGGCTGCTGGCCGCGCAGCCAGCGCGCCACGGACGTCTTGTCGTACCGCAGGTCGAGCCCGTGCTCGGCGCCGCACATGTTGACCCGGCGGGCGAGCCCGGCGTTCGAGCACCCCGCCTCCTGGATGAGCGCCTGCAACCGTTCGTTCGGCTGCCGCGCGACAAGCGGCCTTGCGGCCATGGCGTACCCCCTGCGAACTCCCTGTAGGGAAAAGATCCGGCCTTTGCGATCACTGCCCAGCGGACATACCGAAAATGCGGGACATGCGAGGATTGCCGGGTAAACGCGGCGGAACTGCGGGTACGACCGCCGCCAACCCCCCACGTGTGACTACCCGCTCACGCCCCGGTTCCTCCTGCGCGCCCCCACACATGCATCCATGCGCCCCGATTGCGGAAAAGATGCTCCTCCCCCGCGCGCGTAACGCCCGTAACTCCAGGTGGATGCGGGAGTTGTGTTGAGCGTGGAAGAGACCATCGTCGGCACCGAAGCCGCTCAGATTCCGAAGCAGCGGGGGGAATCGCTGCTGGAGACCGCCGTACGCTACGCCGAGGAGCGTCACTGGGACGTCTTCCCCGGCACCTGGCTGGAAGCGGCCGAGGGGGTGCAGCGCTGCTCCTGCGGGGAGGTCGCGTGCGCGGCGCCCGGCGCGCACGCGGCGCGTCCGGACTGGGCGACGCAGGCGACCGGTAGTGCGACGGTCGCGCGCCGGATGTGGCAGAAGCAGCCGACGGCGTCGATCCTGCTGCCCACGGGGCGGACCTTCGACGCGCTGTCCGTGCCGGAGACGGCCGGGTTCCTGGCGCTGGCGCGCATGGAGCGGATGGAGCTGACGCTGGGGCCGGTGACGCTGACCCCTGATCGCCGGATGCAGTTCTTCGTTCTTCCCGGGGCGTCGGTGAAGCTGCCGGACCTGGTGCGGAAGCTGGGCTGGTCACCGGCGTCGCTGGACCTCACGGCGCTCGGGGAGGGGGCGTATGTGCCGGCGCCGCCCACCCGGTACGGCTCGCGGGGGGCGGTGCAGTGGGCCTGCCGGCCGACCGCGGCGAACCGGTGGCTGCCGGACGCGGAGGAGCTGATCTCGGCACTGGCGTACGCGTGCGGGCGGGATCGGTAGGCGCCCGCGGGGTGCCCGGTGCCTGTGCTGGGGGTCTGTACCGGCGCGTCCTGCGGATCAACCTGACGAAGTTCTTCACC
>NZ_JBEYFC010000491.1:3105-6645 GCF_040634175.1 Streptomyces sp. NPDC007162 | reverse complement strand
GCCGGTGCGAGTGATCGTCAGGACCGTCAGCGAGCTCTGCATCACCGTCGGCACCCTCATCGTGCTCTTCGTCGTGTACGTGCTGTTCTGGACCGTGAAGCACCGGCCGGCCGTGGGAGGGACCCCCCGTGATGTTCCTGGAAGTCCTTGGATCCGCCCTGCTCGGCCTGGCCCTGTCGTGGGCCGCGAACAGCCGCCTCTCCCACCGCCTTCCGGCCCGCCCCCTGGTGTTCTCCACGGGTGTCGCGGGAGCCCTGTTCGGCGACTTCGTCACCCACAGCGCGCTGGGCCCCGGCACGCCGTTCGTGAGCCTCGCGGGAGCGGCGGTCGTCTCGGCGGCGTCCCTCTCCCTGCTGCTGCGCCCCACGGGCCGCCGCCTGCGCCGACGATCGATCCCGGCGTAGCTCCCGACGCCGAGGACTCCTCACCCGCCTGGACCACGGCCTCCGCGACGGGCGTCAGGCGGCCAGGCCCAGCGCGGCCATCCGCTTCGTGTGCGCCTCGGTGATCCGCGAGAACATCCGCCCCACCTCGGCGAGATCGAAGCCGGCGGCGACACCGCCCACCAGCATGGTCGACAGCGCGTCCCGGTCGGCGACGACGCGCTGCGACTGCGACAGTGCCTCCCCCATCAACCGCCGCGCCCACAGCGCCAGTCGGCCCCCCACCCGGGGATCGGCGTCGATGGCGGCCCGCACCTTCTCGACCGCGAACTCGGCGTGTCCCGTGTCGTCGAGAACGGCCAGCACCAGCTCGCGCGTGTCGGTGTCCAGCCGGGCCGCGACCTCCCGGTAGAAGTCGCTGGCGATCGAGTCGCCGACGTACGCCTTCACCAGGCCCTCCAGCCAGTCCGACGGCGCCGTCTGCCGGTGGAAGCCGTCGAGGGCCGCGACGAACGGCTCCATGGCCTGCGTCGCGTCCTCGCCGATCTCCGTCAGCCGGTTCCGCAACCGCTCGAAGTGGTGGAACTCGGCCGACGCCATCTTCGCCAGCTCGGCCTTGTCGGCCAGCGTGGGCGCCAGCTTGGCGTCCTCCGCGAGACGCTCGAACGCCGCGAGCTCGCCGTACGCGAGCGCGCCGAGCAGGTCCACGACCGCGGCTCGGTACTGCGGGTCGGCGGCCGCCTGCCCCCAGTCCCGGGCGGCGACACCGGTCGGTTCGGCGGAGGCGGTCTCAGGCTTGTCAGAGCTCGTCATGAAGCGCACAATAGCCCGCTCGCCGCCTCGGGGAAGCTCTGGGGGAAATCCCCGGGCGGTCCCCGGGCGACCCCTCACGAGTCCCGGAAAGTCGTGGAAGTCCTGAGGGGAAGCCGCTGGTCAGCCACACGAGTACCACGACGTGACCGAATCGGCCATCGCATGTGCGCGATTCCGGGGTATGGTGGTAATGCGCCTGCTGGTACGCCGTCTGTTTCAGACGTGCCTCGACAGGCCGCACGTATGAGGATGCCCGGTCGGTGGCCCGATCGGCTCCGAACCGACAGCCCTCCCGGCGCGTACGGCACATCGCGTACGTCGACCGGAGGGAGACACCCTCAGCGGTATGAGCGCTAGAGCGTCGGCAGAGGTCCCGTGCACTACGGCGTGCCCCCCACAGCCCGTCCGTAAGGCAGCCGACGTCCCCGGCACGGTCCGTCAAAGACCCCCGCGCTCGCCTCGTGCCGCGCCACACAGAAGAGGCAGCACCCTGACTACGACGTTTCGAGAACTCGGGATCCTCCCCGAGACCGCCGAGGCCCTGGAAGCCGTCGGCATCATCACCCCCTTCCCCATCCAGGAGATGACACTCCCGGTCGCCCTGTCCGGCACCGACGTCATCGGCCAGGCCAAGACCGGCACCGGCAAGACCCTCGGCTTCGGTCTGCCGCTCCTGGAGCGCGTGACCGTCCCCGCCGACGTGGAGGCGGGCCGCGCCGCCCCCGAGGCCCTCACCAACGCCCCGCAGGCGCTCGTGGTCGTCCCCACCCGCGAGCTCTGCACCCAGGTCACCAACGACCTGCTGACGGCCGGCAAGGTCCGCAACGTACGCGTTCTCGCCATCTACGGCGGCCGGGCCTACGAGCCGCAGGTCGAGGCCCTGAAGAAGGGCGTCGACGTCGTCGTCGGCACGCCGGGCCGCCTCCTCGACCTCGCGGGCCAGCGCAAGCTCGACCTCAAGCACATCAAGTCGCTCGTCCTCGACGAGGCCGACGAGATGCTCGACCTGGGCTTCCTGCCCGACGTCGAGAAGATCATCGGCATGCTTCCGGCGAAGCGCCAGACCATGCTGTTCTCGGCGACCATGCCGGGCGCGGTCATCGGTCTCGCGCGCCGGTACATGAGCCAGCCCACCCACATCCGCGCCACCGCGCCGGACGACGAGGGCGCGACCGTCGCGAACATCGCGCAGTTCGTCTACCGCGCGCACTCCATGGACAAGCCGGAGATGATCGCGCGCATACTGCAGGCCGAGGGCCGCGGGCTCGCGATGATCTTCTGCCGCACCAAGCGCACCGCCGCCGACATCGCCGAGCAGCTCCAGCGCCGCGGTTTCGCCTCCGGCGCCGTCCACGGCGACCTCGGCCAGGGCGCCCGCGAGCAGGCGCTGCGCGCCTTCCGCAACGGCAAGGTGGACGTCCTCGTCTGCACCGACGTCGCCGCACGCGGCATCGACGTCGAGGGCGTCACCCACGTCATCAACTACCAGTCCCCCGAGGACGAGAAGACGTACCTGCACCGGGTCGGCCGTACCGGCCGCGCGGGCGCGTCGGGTACGGCGATCACGTTCGTCGACTGGGACGACATCCCGCGCTGGCAGCTCATCAACAAGGCGCTCGAGCTCAAGTTCCCCGAGCCGGTGGAGACGTACTCGACGTCGCCGCACTTCTTCGAGGACCTGAAGATCCCCGCGGGCACCAAGGGTGTCCTGCCGCGCTCGGAGCGCACCCGCGCCGGGCTCGACGCGGAGGAGCTGGAGGACCTGGGCGAGACCGGCGGCCGCGGCAGCCGCGGTGGCCGGGGCGGTCGCAACGAGCCCCGCGTCGAATCCCGTACCGAGGAGCGCGAGCGTCCGGCCCGCACCCCGCGCCGCCGTCGGCGCACGCGCAGCGGTTCGGCCATGGATCCGGCACCCGGTACGACGGCCACGTCGCCGGCCGCCGAGTCCGCGGCCCCCGTCGCCGAGGAGGCCCCGGCCGGCCGGACCCCGCGCCGCCGACGCCGTACCCGCGGCGGGGCGTCGCAGGAGCCGGTGGCGGCCGCCGCGCCGGTGACCGTGACGCCCGAGGCCGTCGTGGAGACGGTCGAGGCCGCGCCGGAGAAGCCGCGCCGCCGCACCCGCCGCTCCGCCGAGACCGCTCCGACGGCGGAGGTCACCCCGGTGGCCGAGGTTCCCGTGGCCGCCCCGGTGGCCGAGGTTCCCGAGGCCGCCCCCGCGGCCGTGGAGACGGCCACTGCCGTCGCCGAGTCGAAGCCGCGCCGCACGCGCAAGGCGACGGCAACCGCGGAGGCCGCGCCGGACACCGCCGAGGCCACCGAGACCAAGCCCCGCCGGACCCGCAAG
>NZ_JBEYFC010000491.1:0-3007 GCF_040634175.1 Streptomyces sp. NPDC007162 | reverse complement strand
CGCCGGACACCGCCGAGGCCACCGAGACCAAGCCCCGCCGGACCCGCAAGACGGCAGCCGCCCCGGCGGCCGAGACCACGGAGGCAGCCCCGGAGGCCGCCGAGGCCACCGAGACCAAGCCCCGCCGGACCCGCAAGACGGCAGCCGCCGCCCCGGAGACCGCCGTGGTGGACGCGGAGACCGCGCCGAAGCCGCGCCGCACCCGCAAGACGGCCGCCCCCGCGGAGACCGCGGTGGACACGGCGGAAGCCACGGAGGCCAAGCCCCGGCGCGCCCGCAAGACGGCAGCCGCCGCCACCGCGGAGATTCCGGCGCAGGCCAGCGGCGAGCCGGAGGCCAAGCCCAGGAGCCGGACCACCCGCAAGGCGGCCGAGTCCGCCGAGCCGGCCGGCGCCGAGGCGAAGCCGAGGGTCCGCCGGACCCGGAAGGCGACCGCCGCGGCTCCCGAGGCCTGAGCCGACCGAGCCACCCCGACGGCCCGGCCCACCCCGTGTGGGCCGGGCCGTCGGCGTCCACGCCCCGGGCCGGGCGCCCACCCCGGACAGCGAGCACCGTGGATGCGGTCCGCCCTCAAAAGCGAGCGCCCCTGAGAGCGACCGAGCGGCCCCTCCGACCGCAATCCGCCCCCCAGCGAGCGCCGCCTGACAGCGTCCCCCGCCACACACAGTGCCCCCTGACACCGGCCCCGCCCCCCACAGCCAGCACCCCCTGACAGCACCCGCCTGACGGCAAGCCCCCCCAGCCGTCCGGATTCACCCGCCGTCCCCCGCTGCGTCGCCCGCCGCCGGTTACCCTCTCCCCCATGAGCAGGCCTTCTTCCTTCGTCCCGCCCGCCGGTGCTCGTGCGTACGCGCTCGCCACCGCGCGCGGTGAGTTCGCCGTCGTCGACGCGCCTGTGGCGGCCGGGGTGGAGCCGCGGGGGATCGCGCTGTTGCTGCCCGGGTTCACCGGCAGCAAGGAGGACTTCAACCTCCTGCACCCGGCTCTGGGCGCCCACGGGTACCGGACCGTCGCGGTGGACGGCCGTGGACAGTTCGAGTCGGACGGACCGCAGGACGACGAATCGGCTTACGCCCAGGAGGAGTTGGCGCGGGACGTGCTCGCGCAGGCAGCGGCCGTCGGCGACGGGCGGCCGGTGCATCTCCTGGGCCACTCCCTGGGCGGTCAGATCGCGCGGGCGGCCGTGCTGCTCGACGTCACGCCGTTCCGGTCGCTGACGCTCATGGCCTCGGGCCCGGCCCAGATCTCCACCTCCCAGCAGCAGCGCGTGAAGCTGCTGCGGGACGCCCTCGCCGTGATGTCGATGGCCGAGGTGTGGGAGGCCATGCAGGCCCTGGAGGCGCCGGAGGAGCTGGACGAGGGCCCGGTGGACCGCGAGGATCTGCGGCGCCGCTGGCTGCACAACAAGCCGGCCCAACTCCTCGCCACCGGTCGCCAGTTGTGCACCGAACCGGACCGCGTCGCCGAACTCGCCGCCGCTGCGCTGCCGTACCACGTCCTGTCGGGCGCGCGGGACGACACCTGGCCGGTGCCGCTGCTGGACGAGATGGCCCTGCGGCTGGGCGCGCACCGTACGGTCGTCGACGGCGCGGAGCACTCCCCCAACACCGACCGTCCGGCGCCCACCGCCGAGGCGATCGCCGCCTTCTGGGAGAGCACGGACGGCCAGGGCGCGAAAACGCCTCGGCACCCCGGACGCCCGTCGCCAGGGCAGCCCTAGTACTGCGTCCGAAGGTGCTCCCAGAAGCCGTCCCGCAGGGCGCGGCGCAGGTCGGCCTGGCCGCGCAGCGAGTACTGGAGCATGCTCTCGGCCTCGACCAGCAGATCCTGGTCGACGGATCCGGGCAGGTAGGGATGGCCGGGGAGCAGCTCGACCAGCGCCTCACGCCCCCGCGCGGACAGCCACTTCGCGGCGATCTGCGCACCGACGAAGCGGACGCCCTCGCGGGTGGGTCGGGTGGCGCCGGCGTCGTAGGCGGGGGCGACGCGCCGGGAGACGTACGGCTTGAAGAACTGGAGGTCGAGGGTGCGCTGGCTGTCGACCTCCCAGAGCAGCGGTTCGGCCTGGTTGCGGCCCTCGGGGGCCTCGATGCCCCAGAGGTGGACGCGGGCGCCGTACCCCTGGGCGGCCTCGACCGCGGAGACCAGGTCCTCGTCGCCGCCGAGCAGGGCCGCGTCGCTGATCGCGCGGTGCCGGGCGAGCGACTCCAGGTCGGTGCGGATCAGGGAGTCGACGCCCTTCTGCTGGTTGTTGGCGTTGAGGTTGCCGAGGCGGACCTTGACGTCGGGGAGTTCGGCGATGACCTGCTGCTCGGCGGTGTGGATGCGGCGGCGGGCGCCGTCGTACCAGTAGACGCGCAGCAGCCTGCTGTCCGCGAAGATCTGGCGCGCCTTGTCGATGAGCGCCTCGATCAGCCCTTCGGCGTCGAGGTCGAAGGCCCGGCGGTCCTCCGTCCCGGCGACGAGCCGGCCCGTGGCCGCGTAGAGGTAGCCCGCGTCGACGAAGATCGCGTGCGTCGAGGGCGTCTTGGCCACTTCGGCGAGCATGCGGGTGAGCAGCTCGTTCGTGCGGTCGATGCGGGCCTGGAGGGCGGGGAGGTCGTCGTTCATCACCTCCATTGTCCCGGCGGTCACGCTGCGAACACAACCGGTCCCGGTCAGTCTTCCCATACTCGTACCGGTCAGTAATTAGACGTTCGAAAAATTTCTTTAGCGTAGGGAATGTTTGTAACACGCAAGTCGTTGACTAGGACGGAACACAAGACGAAGGGAGAGGCCATGCGCTTCGAAATCATGCGACTCGACGAGGTCGACGGCACCACCGTGGACAGCACTGTCGTGGACGCCGCCTCCGTCAACAGGATCGTGCAGCAGGCCGCCGCCATCGGGCAGCGTCTGTGGATCCGACCGGCCGAGAACCAGACGTCGTAACGGAATACGAGAGACGAGCCACACCGACACGCGGAACACCGCAGAGTCTTCGGAGCCCCCGCACGGCACTCACGCC
>NZ_JBEYFC010000490.1:0-6672 GCF_040634175.1 Streptomyces sp. NPDC007162 | reverse complement strand
GCTGTTCTGGTACGACTCATGAGTGCGGGTTCCTTCTTCTCGGGTCGGACTTCTCCGGTGGGGTGGGTGTGCTTACGGGTTGATGGCCTTCAGGTGGTCGTGCAGCCCGGCGCCGTACGCGGTCGGCGTGCCGTTGTAGTCGGAGATCAGGGACGGGCCGGAGGAGCAGTCCCAGGTGTTCCAGGTCCAGCCCAGGTAGGAGAGGCCGCGGTCGTCGAACCACTTCATGACCTGGTCCACGAACGCGTGCGAGCAGGTGTTCTCACCGATCTCCCCGGCGACCAGCGGCACCTTGGCCGCGACCGGAGCGAGCGTGGAGTTCCAGCAGCTCTCGGTGGAGCAGGTGTTGAAGTTGTAGACGTGGTAGGCGGCGACGAGATTGCCCGCCGGATCGGTGGGCTTGTACGTCAGCCACTGGCTGAGGTCGTTGGAGTACGCCAGCCCGCCGATCATGATGACGTTCCTGGCACCGGCGCTGCGGACGCTGTTCACCAGGTCCTGCATGCCGGCGACTTCGTAGCCGATCCCGGGGCAGGTGCCGCCGTCCCGCCAGCACTCCCAGGCCTGGGTGGTCGTCGAGGTCGCCCGGTCCGGGTACGGCTCGTTGAACAGGTCGAACACGGCCGCCGGGTCGTCCTTGAAGGTGCCGGCCACCGAGGACCAGAAGGACGGGCTGTACTGGGCGTCCGGCATCGGCTTCTGGCAGGTGGCGTGCACGTCGGAGCAGCCCGCCGAGTTGCCGGTGTACTGGCCGTAGGACCAGTGGAGGTCGAGGATCGGGGTCATGCCGTACGACTCGACGCGGGCCACCAGCTCCTTGACGGCGTTGATGTAGTTGGCGCCCGCGTACTCGGGCTTGATGCCGGACAGGCCGAGCCAGCACTCCTCGTTGAGCGGGATGCGGACCGCGTTGGCCTTCCAGTCGGCGATCGCCTTGATGGCGGCGTCGTCGACCGGACCGTCCCAGATGCCGTAGCCCTGCACGCACATGAACTCGCCGCCGGAGCGGTTCACGCCGAGGAGGCGGTGGGCCGTGCCGCCGGCGTCCACGAGCCTGGTCCCGGAGACGTGCAGGGCCGGGGCCGACCCGGTGGCGGGCGGGCCGGTCGGCGTCGGAGTCGGGGGCGGTTCCGCATCCACGTTGCAGGTGGTGCCGTTGAGCTTGAAGGTCGTCGGTACGGCGTTGCTCCCCGACCAGGAGCCGAGGAACCCGGCGCTGACGCTCGCGCCGGTGCCGAGGGCGCCGTTCCAGCTCTCGTTCGTGGCGGTGACCGTCGTACCGGACTGGGACCACTTGCCGTTCCAGCCCTGGGTGACCTTCTGGCCGCTCGCGAAGTCGAAGCTCAGGCTCCAACTGCTGACGGCCGCCAGGTTGTTGGTGATGGTCACGGAGCCCTGGAAGCCGGCGTCCCACTGACTCGTGACCGCGTACTGCACCGTGCAGGCGGGTGTGGCGCCGGACGCCGACACCACCGGCACCAGCGCGGCGCCGACGAGGGCGACCGCACCGGAGACGGCTAAAAGAACTGAACGCGGGGGGTGTCGCATGAGCGACTCCTTGCAGCTCGGGCACGTCGTGACGGACGCGCCGACTGAACGGAATCGCTCCCACTGGTGCGAAGGAAGGTAGCGCCAAGTCACTGCAAAGAACAGAGGAGTCACTTGACTTTTCTCCAGCCGGGTTCGTCGAATCTTTTCGACTCTTCAACGGCCTTGACCGCACCATGCCACGTCTCCACTATGGGAGCGCTCCCACTGGTTCAAGCCTTGACTTCTCCCCGAGCCGCAAGCGCAAGGAGGAACCAGCACATGCATCCCGCACTTCCCCCCACTCCCGGTGCCGGGAGGAGGCGCAGAGCCGTACGGCGGTTGTGGACCGCCGTCGTCGCGGCCCTCGCCCTGCCGCTGTCCATGCTCGCCGTCGGGACGGTTCCCGCGCACGCGGCGACCGTCCAGTGCAGCGTCGACTACAAGACCAACGACTGGGGCACCGGCTTCACCGCCGACCTCACGATCACCAACCGCGGTACGGACGCGATCAACGGCTGGACCCTGACGTACGCGTACGCGGGCAACCAGAAGCTGTCGAACGGCTGGAACGGCACCTGGTCCCAGTCCGGCACCTCGGTCACCGTGCAGAACGCGTCGTACAACGGCACGATCGCGGCGGGCGCGGCGGTGTCGACGGGCGCCCAGTTCTCGTACACGGGCAGCAACGTGGCACCGACCGCCTTCGCGATCAACGGCACGACCTGCGCCGGTGCGCACCAGCCGCCGGTCACCGTGCTGACCAGCCCGAGCGTGGGCGCGGTCTACACGCAGGGCGACGCGGTACCGCTGGCGGCGACCGCGGCGGCGGCCGACGGCGCGACGATCAGCAAGATGGAGTTCTACGACGACACCACACTGCTGGGCACGGACACCTCGGCGCCGTACACGCTCTCGGTCTCCAGCTTGACCGTGGGCAGTCATTCCCTGGTGGCGAAGGCGTACGACAGCCTCGGCGCGTCCGCCTCCTCCACGCCGGTCGGCATCACGGTGGCCTCGGGTCCCGCGGTGGTCGCCTCGCCCACCCAGCTGGGCGTCCAGCAGAACGCGACCGGCACCTTCGGGGTGAGCCTGTCGAAGCAGCCGAGCACCAGTGTGACGGTGGCCGTGTCCCGCACGGCCGGCAACACCGGGCTTTCGGTGAGCGCCGGTTCGTCGCTGACGTTCACGCCGTCCAACTGGAGCACCGCGCAGAACGTGACCGTGGCCGCGGACTCCTCGGGCACCGGCACCGCGACCTTCACGGCGTCCGCGACCGGCTACACCGGGGCCACGGTGACGGTGACGGAACTGGCCGCCTCGAAGGCGTACGACGCGCGGTTCCTGGACCTGTACGGGAAGATCACCAACCCGGCGAACGGCTACTTCTCGCCGCAGGGCATCCCGTACCACTCGGTCGAGACGCTGATCGTCGAGGCCCCGGACCAGGGCCACGAGACCACGTCAGAGGCGTACAGCTACCTTCTCTGGCTACAGGCCATGTACGGCAAGGTCACCGGGGACTGGTCCAAGTTCAACGGCGCGTGGGCGCTCATGGAGAAGTACATGATCCCCACCCACGCCGACCAGCCCACCAGCTCCTTCTACAACGCGTCCAAACCGGCCACCTACGCCCCGGAACTGGACACGCCGAACGAGTACCCGGCGAAGCTCGACACGTCGGTGTCGGTGGGCTCGGACCCGATCGCCGCGGAGCTGAAGAGCGCGTACGGCACGGACGACGTGTACGGAATGCACTGGCTCCAGGACGTCGACAACGTCTACGGCTACGGCGACACCCCCGGCGGCACCTGCGAGGGCGGCCCGTCGGCCACCGGTCCTTCGTACATCAACACCTTCCAGCGCGGGCCGCAGGAGTCGGTGTGGGAGACGGTGCCGCAGCCGACCTGCGACGCCTTCAAGTACGGCGGGACCAACGGGTACCTGGACCTGTTCACCGGTGACTCGTCCTACGCCAAGCAGTGGAAGTACACGGACGCCCCGGACGCCGACGCGCGTGCGGTACAGGCCGCGTACTGGGCGGACGTGTGGGCGAAGCAGCAGGGCAAGGGCAGCGATGTCTCCGCCACCGTCGGCAAGGCCGCGAAGATGGGCGACTATCTGCGCTACGCCATGTACGACAAGTACTTCAAGAAGATCGGCAACTGCGTCGGCCCGTCCACCTGCGCGGCCGGTACCGGCAAGGACGCCTCGGACTACCTGCTCTCCTGGTACTACGCGTGGGGCGGGGCGACCGACACCAGTGCGGGCTGGGCCTGGCGGATCGGGTCGAGCCATGTGCACGGGGGCTACCAGAACCCGTTGGCCGCGTACGCGCTGAGCTCGTACGCCGACCTGAAGCCCAAGTCGGCGACGGGCGCGACGGACTGGGGTACCTCACTGACCCGGCAGCTGGAGTTCTACCGCTGGCTGCAGTCGTCCGAGGGCGCCATCGCGGGCGGCGCGACCAACAGCTGGCAGGGGCGGTACGCGAGTCCGCCGGCGGGTACGTCGACGTTCTACGGCATGTACTACGACTGGGAGCCGGTGTACCACGACCCGCCGTCCAACCAGTGGTTCGGTTTCCAGGCCTGGTCGATGGAGCGCGTCGCCGAGTACTACCAGCAGACCGGCAACGCGAGCGCCAAGGCGATCCTCGACAAGTGGGTGGCGTGGGCGCTGTCGAAGACCACGATCAACCCGGACGGGACATATCTCATCCCGTCGACGCTCCAGTGGTCGGGGCAGCCGGACACCTGGAACGCGTCGAGTCCCGGTTCCAACAGCGGACTTCATGTCACGGTCGCCGACTACACGAACGACGTGGGCGTGGCGGCCGCGTACGCCAAGACGCTGACGTACTACGCCGCCAAGTCCGGTGACGCGACGGCGAAGTCGACGGCGAAGGCGCTGCTGGACGGCATGTGGGACCACTACCAGGACAGCCTGGGGATCGCGGTGCCGGAGACGCGGGCCGACTACAACCGGTTCGGGGACGCCGTGTACGTCCCGAGCGGGTGGAGCGGGAAGATGCCGAACGGGGACGCGATCAACTCGTCGTCGACGTTCGCCTCGCTGCGGAGCTTCTACAAGAACGACCCCGCGTGGTCGAAGATCCAGGCCTATCTGGCGGGCGGGGCCGCGCCTGTCTTCACGTACCACCGGTTCTGGGCCCAGGCCGACATCGCTCTTGCCATGGGGTCGTACGCGGAGCTGCTGGAGTAGTTCCGCTGCGGGCGCGTCGTGGCTGTCCAGTGGGCGGTCCCTGCCTGCACCAGGGGCCGCCCTTCCCTCCTCCGGAGAGGATCTCTCCCGTGCGAAGAACCCGTGTCCTCACCGCCGTGCTCGCCCTCGCGGCCGGGCTGCTCGCCGGTGCCCCGCCCGCGGTCGCCGCGAACGGCAGCGCACCGGTCACGCTCGCCGCTGACACGTACACCTGGCACAACGCCCGGATCGACGGCGGTGGTTTCGTCCCCGGGATCGTCTTCAACCGTACCGAGAAGAACCTCGCCTACGCCCGTACCGACATCGGCGGTGCCTACCGCTGGTCGGAGTCGACCAGGAGCTGGACGCCGCTGCTGGACTCGGTCGGCTGGGACGAGTGGGGGCACACCGGTGTGGTCAGCCTGGCCTCCGACTCCGTCGATCCGGACAAGGTGTACGCGGCCGTCGGGACGTACACCAACAGCTGGGACCCGACGAACGGCGCCGTGCTGCGCTCCTCCGACCGCGGTGCCAGCTGGCAGAAGGCCGACCTGCCGTTCAAGCTGGGCGGGAACATGCCCGGGCGGGGCATGGGCGAGCGGCTGGCGATCGACCCGAACAAGGACAGCGTGCTGTACCTGGGCGCGCCCAGCGGCAAGGGGCTGTGGCGGTCGACGGACTCCGGGGTGAGCTGGTCGCAGGTGACCGGTTTCCCGAACGTCGGCAACTACCGGCAGGACCCGAGCGACACGACGGGGTACGCCAGCGACAACCAGGGCATCGTCTGGGTCACCTTCGACGAGTCCACGGGCACCGCCGGCAGCGCCACGAGAACCATCTACGTCGGGGTCGCCGACAAGGACAACGCGGTGTACCGGTCGACGGACGCGGGCGCGACCTGGACCCGGCTGGCCGGCCAGCCCACCGGCTACCTCGCCCACAAGGGCGTGCTGGACGCCAGGAACGGCTACCTGTACCTGGCCTACAGCGACACGGGCGGGCCCTACGACGGCGGCAAGGGCCAGTTGTGGCGGTACTCGACGGCGACCGGTGGCTGGACGAACATCAGCCCGGTCGCCGAGGCGGACACCTCCTACGGGTTCAGCGGCCTGACGGTCGACCGGCAGCACCCCGGCACGGTGATGGCGACGGCGTACAGCTCCTGGTGGCCGGACACCCAGATCTTCCGCTCCACGGACAGCGGGGCGACCTGGACGAAGGCGTGGGACTACACGTCGTACCCCAACCGCTCGAACCGCTACACGATCGACGTCTCGTCCTCCCCCTGGCTCACCTTCGGCGCGAACCCGTCGCCGCCCGAACAGACGCCGAAACTGGGGTGGATGACGGAGTCCCTGGAGATCGACCCGTTCGACTCGGACCGGATGATGTACGGGACGGGTGCGACGCTGTACGGCACGGAGAACCTGACGAAGTGGGACAGCGGCGGCCAGTTCACCGTGCGGCCCATGGTGCAGGGCCTGGAGGAGACCTCGGTCAACGACCTGGCCGCGCCCCCGTCGGGCGGCGCCCAGCTCTTCAGCGCGCTCGGTGACATCGGCGGCTTCCGGCACACGGACCTCACGAAGGTCCCGTCGATGATGTACACGTCCCCGACCTTCACCACGACCACCAGCCTGGACTTCGCCGAGTCGAACCCGAACACGGTGGTCCGGGTGGGCGACCTGGACTCCGGCCCGCACATCGCGTTCTCCACGGACAACGGCGCCAACTGGTTCGCGGGGACGGACCCTTCAGGGGTGAGCGGCGGCGGTACCGTCGCGGCCGCCGCCGACGGCAGCCGCTTCGTGTGGAGCCCGGCCGGTACCGGTGTCCAGTACACGACGGGCTTCGGCTCGTCCTGGTCGGCGTCCAGTGGCATCCCGGCCGCTGCTCGTCCTGGCCGGCTGCGCGGGCCCGCCGCCGGACTACGCCGTCCCC
>NZ_JBEYFC010000489.1:0-6680 GCF_040634175.1 Streptomyces sp. NPDC007162 | reverse complement strand
CCGGAGGGCGGCATGACCACCGGCGAGACCACGACCACTACTCCGGTCGGCGCGATCCCCGCGCAGCCGGGACCCGCGGATGCTACGGATGCAGGGGTGGGACGAGAGCGAATGGACGCGGCTGCCTCCGGCGACCCCGCGGGCTCCGAGGTGATCCCGGGCGCCGGCCCCGTCACCCGACCGGGCGAGCGGGCCACCGTACGACTGCGCGAGACCGATCCCGAGGAGCCGCCGCGGTACGCGCCCGAGTGGCTGCAACTGCGGGAGGGCGCCGACGCGGCGGCCCGGGCGCACGACCTGCTGGACCCGCTGCGGATCCGGCTGGCCAACCTGCCCGGCAAGGCGGGCGGGATCGTGGTGCACGACCTGGGCTGCGGCACCGGCTCGATGGGCCGCTGGCTGGCGCCCCGCCTGGACGGCGCCCAGCACTGGGTCCTGCACGACCGCGACCCCTACCTGCTGCACTTCGCCGCCGTCGCCTCGCCCCGGGCCGCCGCCGACGGCAGCCGGGTCACCGTGGAGACCCGGCGCGGCGACGTCGCCCGGCTCACCCCCGACGCGCTCACAGGCGCCTCGCTGGTGACCGCCTCCGCCCTGCTCGACGTGCTCACCCGGGAAGAGGTCGACACCCTCGCCGAGGCCTGTGCCGGGGCCGGCTGCCCCGCGCTGCTGACCCTGTCCGTCGCCGGACGCGTCGACCTCACCCCGTCCCACCCGCTGGACAAGGAGATCGCGGAGGCGTTCAACGCCCACCAGCGGCGCGGTGGAATGCTCGGACCGGACGCGATCACCGCTGCCTGCGAGGCGTTCGCCGACCGCGGTGCCACCGTGAAGGTGCACCCCAGCCCCTGGCGGCTCGGTGCCGCCGAGAAGGCCCTCACCGAGCAGTGGCTGCGCGGCTGGGTCGGCGCCGCCGTCGAGGAGCGCCCCGAACTCGCCGAGCGCGCCGACGCCTACCTGGCCGACCGGCTCGCCGCGAACGCGGCCGGCGAACTGCGGGTCCTCCTGCACCACAGCGACCTGCTGGCCCTCGCCCGCCCGACCGGAGGCACCGCATGACCACCCCCGCCCTGGTGCGCGAGAGCGCGCCGGTCGCCACGGTCGCCCCGGTCGCCGTGCCCCGGCGTCTGGACCTGCGTGCCGTCCGCACCCACCTGGGCACCCTCGGCGGGGTCGCCATCCTCGCGGTGCTGCTGTGGCGGCTCGGCACCGGGGTCTTCGTCGACGGGCTGCGCCGAATCGATACGCCGACCCTGCTCATGGGCCTGGTGATCGGCGCGGTCACGACCGTGCTGAGCGCCTGGCGCTGGCAGTTGGTGGCCCGCAGCCTCGGGCTGCGGCTGCCGCTCGGGCCCGCCGTCGGCGACTACTACCGGGCGCTGTTCCTGAACGCGGCCCTGCCCGGCGGGGTGCTCGGCGACGTGCACCGGGCGGTGCGGCACGGACAGAGCGAGGGCGACATCGGCCGCGGCGTCCGCGCGGTCGTCCTGGAACGGACCGCGGGACAGCTCGCGTTGACCGTGTTCGGCGCGGCCGCCCTGCTGATCCTGCCCTCGCCGGTCCGCGACGACGTCCGCAGCTTCGCCCCACTGGCCGCCGCCGCGGTGGCGGGCGCCTGCGCGATCGTCGTCGCCCTGCGGATGAACCGGGCCCCGGGCAAGCGCGTCGGCGCCCTGCGCTCGACCCTCGCCGAGGCCCGCCGCGCTCTGCTGTCCCGGCAGAACGGGCCGGGCGTCGCCCTGTCCTCGGTGGTCATCCTCGCCGGACACGTGGGGATGTTCGTGGTCTCCGCGCGGGTGGCCGGTTCCCACGCCTCCGTCGCGGCGCTGGTCCCGATCTGCGTGCTCGCCCTGGTCGCCATGGGAGTGCCGCTGAACGTCGGCGGCTGGGGCCCCCGGGAGGGCGTCACCGCCTGGGCGTTCGCGGCGGCCGGCCTCGGCGCGGACAGCGGGCTCGCCACCGCCGTCGTCTACGGCGTCCTCAGCTTCGTGGCCGCCCTGCCGGGCCTCGTGGTCCTGGTCGTCCGCTGGTACGCCGGGCTGCGCTATTCCCGCCCCGGGGCGAGCAGTTCGAAAACCGCCCCGAAGGAATCGACGAGGCCCGCGAGGAGTTCCTTCCCCTTTTCCGCCGATCCCAGGGAAGGGCGGCCGATGACGCCCGACTCGGTATAGGCGGACATTCCCAGGGTGAGGAGATGACGACGGTCGTCAGCGGTGAAATCGGCGGACTCGTAACCAGGGCGGACCAATTCGGGATGAGCGTGCAGCAGAATGGACGTCTCGATTTCCCCGGCATGCATGTCGGTGAGCGCCGAGGTCTCCACTCCGGCGCGGCTCAGCGCTGTCTCCCAGTCCTCCGCGGCCGGGTACAGCGCCAGCCGCTCGCCGCGCGCGGACGCCTCCTGTACGACGTTGCCCAGCACGTAGTTGCCGCCGTGGCCGTTGACCACGACCAGCGCCTCGACACCGGAGCGGCGCAGCGAGGCGGCGATGTCGTTCACCACCGCGTGCAGGGTGACCGAGGAGATGCTGACGGTCCCCGGCCAGTCGGCGTGCTCGTGCGAGCAGGAGAGGGTCACCGGAGGAAGGAGGTGCACCGGGTACGCGGCGGCGATCTCCCGGGCCACGGCACAGGCGACGAGTGTGTCCGTCGCGAGCGGGAGGTAGGGACCGTGCTGTTCGAAGCTCCCCACGGGAAGGACGGCGACCTGTGTTGAAACGCCCGCCCCCCTGGCCCGTACCTCTTCCGTAGTGTCCGCCGGCAACAGACCGTTCGCCGTCGTACGCGCGCCCGAACCACTCATCTTTTCACGGCCTTTCGTCTCTGCTTAGGAATCAGATCATGACAGAAAACATCGGAGTACTCGGCACGAAGTCCCCACGGCGTTCGGGCGTGGAACGCGTCGTCAATGCACCGCTGCCCACCGTGTACGGGAAATTCCAGGCGATCGGTTACCTGGACCACGACCGCGGTGACGAGCAAGTGGCCCTGGTCTACGGTGACATCGGCAGCGAGCGGGTGCTGACCCGGCTGCACTCGGAATGCCTCACCGGGGACGCGTTCGGCTCCCAGCACTGCGAGTGCGGCGACCAGTTGGCCGCCGCCCTGCGCGCGGTCGTCTCGGAAGGCAGCGGGATCGTCGTCTACCTGCGCGGGCACGAGGGCCGCGGCATCGGTCTGCTCGCCAAGCTCCGCGCGATGGCCCTGCAGGCGGAGGGCCTGGACACCGTCGAGGCGAATCTCGCGCTCGGCCTGCCGGTCGACGCCCGGGACTACGGCGTCGCCGCCGGCATGCTCCGCGACCTCGGGGTGAGTTCGGTACGCCTGATGTCCAACAACCCGCGCAAGCGGGAGTCCCTGGTACGGCACGGCATAGAGGTCGCCGAGACGGTCCCGCTGCTGATCGAGCCGTGCGAGAACAACATCACGTACCTGCGCACCAAGCGGGAGCGCCTGGACCACGTGCTGCCCCACCTGGACGCGGTGGCGCACTGGTCCTGAAGTACCGGGTGGCCTCCCGGGGAAGGATCGGGGGAGACCGACAGGAGGTACACGCGTGAATCTTCGGGCCCAGGCAGTGATCGTCGGCGGCGGGGTGATGGGCACCAGCATCGCCTACCACCTCGCGAGCGCGGGCGTCCGCGACGTCGTCCTCGTCGAACGCGACGAGCTGGCCGCCGGATCCACCTCGAAGGCCGCGGGCGGAGTGCGCGCCCAGTTCTCCGACGAGCTCAACGTCCAGCTGGGCGCGCGCAGTCTGGAAGCCTTCGCCAGGTTCGGCGACGAGATCGGGTACGACATCGGGCTGCGCCGTGTCGGCTACCTTTTCCTCCTGTCCACCCCCGAGGAGGTCGCCTCCTTCGAGGCGAGCGTCCGGCTCCAGAACCACCTGGGCGTCCCCAGCCGGATGCTCACCCCGAGGGAGGCGGCCGGGCTCTCCCCGCTGATCAGCACCGAAGGACTGCTGGCCGCCGCCTACTCCCCGGAGGACGGCCACTGCGCCCCCGAGTCCGTCGTGCACGGTTACGCGGCCGCCGCCCGCGCGCACGGCGCCCGGATACTGCGCCACACCGAGGTCACCGGCATCGAACGGGCCGGCCCCTACGTCACCGCCGTGCACACCGGTCTCGGCCGGATCGCCACCGACACGGTGATCTGCGCGGCCGGCCCCTGGTCGCGGGCGGTCGGCGCGATGGCCGGCGTCGACTTACCGGTGCAGCCGCTGCGCCGCCAGGTCGCCGTCACCGGACCGGTTCCGGGCCTGCCGCCGACGCTCCCGATGACCATCGACTTCACCACCAGCCTGTACTTCCACGCCGAGGGCCCGGGCCTGCTGCTCGGCATGTCCGACCCCGACGAACGGCCGGGCTTCGCCGTCGACGCACACGACCGCTGGATCCCCCGCCTGTACGAGGCGATGCGGCGCCGCGCTCCGGCCCTGCTGGACCTGCGCCGCACCGGCGGCTGGGCGGGTCTGTACGAGAACACCCCCGACCACAACGCCCTGATCGGTGAGGCGACCTCGGTCTCCCGGTTCCTGTACGCCACCGGCTTCTCCGGCCACGGCTTCCTCCAGGGCCCGGCGGTCGGTGAGGTGATCCGCGACCTGTATCTGGGCCGGGCGCCCTTCCTGGACGTCCGGCCCCTGGACGCGGGCCGGTTCGTGTCCGGCACCCCGCGCCCGGAGTCCAACCTCGTGTGAACGGCGCCCGGGGCGGCTCAGTCCAGGATCGCCTCGTGGGCCAGCCGGCGCAGTTCCGGGAAGACCTTCAGCGTCTTCGGCCGTACCTGCGTGTGGAACTGCACGGTCAGGTCGTGCGCCGGGTCGACCCAGAAGGCGGTGGTGGCGGCCCCCGTCCAGCCGTAGGCGCCGGGGCTGCTCGGCGAGAGGGTGCGGGTGGGGTCGATCACCACCGAGACGCCGAGGCCGAAGCCCAGGCCGTCGTTGCCGGGCTCCTGGTGGGCGGGGGCGCCGAAGGCCCGCAGGTCGGTGCCGCCGGGCAGGTGGTTGCGGGAGAGCAGCCCGACCGAGGCGGGGGAGAGGAGCCGCACGCCGTCCAGCTCGCCGCCCCGGCGCAGCATCTCCATGAAACGGTGGTAGTCGTACGCCGTCGCCGCGAGGCCGCCGCTGCCGGACAGCATCCGGGGGCGGCCGCGCAACGGCAGCCCGGGGATCGCCTCGATGCCACCGTCCGCCGTCTCCCCGTACAACTCGGAGAGCCGGTCGGCCTGTTCGGGGACGATGTGCAGGCCCGCGTCGGGCATGCCGAGCGGGCGGAAGATCCGGTCCGCGAAGAACTCGTCGAGCCGCTGCCCGGAGACCACCTCGATGACCCGGCTGAGCACGTTGAAGCCGACCGAGTAGTTCCACTGCGTGCCCGGCTCGAACTGGAGGGGCATCCGCGCGTACACGGCCGTCGTCTCGGCGAGGTCCGCGCCCGCCGGCACCGAGAACTCCAGGCCCGCCTCCCGGTACCGGGCGTCCACCGGGTGCGAGTGGTAGAAGGCGAAGGTGAATCCGGCGGTGTGGGTGAGCAGATGACGGATCCGGATCGGCCCGTCGGCGGGCCTGGTCACCATGTCCGCACCCGAACCGCGCACGTGGACACGGGGGTCGGCGAACTCCGGCAGGAAGCGGTCGACCGGGTCGTCCAGCGACAGCAGGCCGTCCTCGACCAGCAGCAGGACCGCGACCGCCGTGACCGGCTTGGTCATGGAGTAGACCCGCCAGATGGTGTCCGGCTCGACCGGCAGCCCCGCGGCGCGGTCACGGAGGCCGTGCGTGGTGAGGTGGGCGACCCGGCCGCCGCGCGCCACGGCCACCAGGTAGCCGGGCAGGCGCCCTTCGTCGACGTAGTGGGCGAAGTGCTGGTCGAGGCGGTCCAGCGCCTTCGCGTCCAGCCCGACCTCGCCGGGGTCGACTTCCTGTCGCAGCTGTGCCATCGCTCTCCTCCGGTCGTGTCGTCCGCGGTGCGGTCCGACCTGGATCTCATCGTCGCGCAGGAAGAGGGCAATGGTCGCGCTCATCGACGTGCGGTGTGACGGACGCTATAGAAGGGACACCGGGCAGACGACGTGCGAGGACCTCGAACGCGTGTCCGACGGGTGACGGCGGGAATGCCGGGCCGGAGCGGCGGGGTTGCCCCTGATATGACCCAGGACACACTTCTGAAGCTGCTCGCCGAGGGCCACGCCGGGGTGCTGGTCACCCTCAAGCGCGACGGCCGCCCCCAGCTGTCCAACGTCACTCACGCCTACTACCCCGACGAACGGACCGTGCGCGTGTCGATCACGGACGACCGCGCGAAGACCCGCAACCTGCGCCGCGACCCCCGCGCCTCCTACCACGTCACCAGCCCCGACCGCTGGGCCTACACGGTCGCCGAGGGCACCGCCGACCTGTCACCGGTCGCCCAGGACCCCTACGACGAGACGGTGGAGGAACTCGTCCGCCTCTACCGCGACGTCCAGGGCGAGCATCCCGACTGGGACGACTACCGCGCCGCGATGGTCCGCGACCACCGACTGGTACTCCGCCTCCACGTGGAACGGGCCTACGGCATCCCGCGCGCTTAGCGGTCCGGTCTAGCTTGATCTTTAACCTGCGCGGCGGGGTCGTGGGGTTGTTGACTTCTTCGTTCGCTGTTTCCCGGTGTCTGGTTTGCGGACTGTGTGCACGT
>NZ_JBEYFC010000488.1:0-6691 GCF_040634175.1 Streptomyces sp. NPDC007162 | reverse complement strand
GCCGGACGAGACCTACCTGAGGTTCCGTGACGCGGTCGAACGGCACTTCACCGCCACCCGAGGGGTGGCGGACTACGCCCGCATGCTCGGATATGCGGGGCGCACCCTCGCCCGGGCGACCCTGGCGGGCGCCGGGGTCGGCGCGAAGGAGTTCATCGACCGCCGTGTCGTGCTGGAGGCGAAACGGCTGCTGGCGCACGGCGACGAGACCGCCGCGCAGATCTCCGACCGCCTCGGCTTCGTCACGGCCTCCCAGTTCAGCAAGTACTTCATCCAGCGCACGGGCCGTTCCCCCGTCGACTTTCGCAACGGGGTCAGGGGACGCGCCGAGGGCCGGTCACGGACCAGGGCGCGGTGACCACACCCATGGACGTCACTCCGCGGCGGCGGACGGATGGGCGTGGGCGGCCTGGAGGAGTTTCGCGGCGCCGCGGACCGCGGCGGTGTGCGGGCCGGGGACGGTCCGGACGGGAGCATGCAGCCGTCCGGCGAGCGGGTGGGTGAGGTCGGCCCGTAGTGCGCCCCCGCCGGCGAGGAGTACGCCCCGCTGGAGGGCGTGGTGGGCCTGGGAGGTCCGGTCGTCGTCGAGCATGCTGGTCACCATGGCGACGACCGCCTCGGTGAGCTGCGCGGGCCGGGTGTGGCTGCCCAGGTCGCTGGTGCCCAGGGCGGTGTGGCGGGCGTCGGTCAACGCGCCGTCGGTGAGGAGCGTGACCTCGGTCAGATGGGCACCGATGTCCACGACGAGCAGGGGACGGGTCAGGTCGGCGCCCGCGGTCAGAGCCACGGCGCGCGCGGCGGGGACGGTCAGTACGGTGCGCGGGTGCAGGACCTCGACCGCGGCGTGGGCTTCGGCCCGGTAGACGATGCCGCCCAGTGCGGGCGTGGTCAGGATGAGCAGCGGGCGCCCGTGGCGGGGCAGACGGTGACCGAGCAGCCGGTCGAGCATCCGGGCGGCGGCGGGGGTGTCCACGATGGTGCCGCGCTGGACGGGGTAGGTGGCGCGGTCACCCGGGACGGTGGCGGTGGGCACGTCCAGGATCGTGCGTCGCCCGGACGTCCAGGCCCGGGTGCGGGCGCTGCCCAGATCGAGGGCGATGCCGGTGCACTGCCGGCACCAGGGCCACGAACGGTGCCCGGTTGCCGCGGGCCGGGGGCCGGACGCGATGGTCATCGGCCGGTCTCCCTGACCTGCTGGCAGCGGGTGCAGTAGCGGGCCTGCGGCACGATCATCAGTCGCTCACGGGCGATGGGCTTCCGGCACAGGTGGCACTTCCCGTAGCAGCCGAGGTCCATCCGCGCGAGGGCGGCTTCGACATCGGCCAGGACCATGCGGGCGGAGGCGGCGAGCTTGACGCGGACCTCGACCTGGGCGGCGGCCCGCCGGTCGAGGAACGCGTCGGCGCGGGTCGGGGCGGCGGACGAGAGCTGCTGCAGCTGTTCCTGGCGGAACAGGCGCTGTTCGCGCAGGTTCGCATGCAGTGCGGCGAGGTCCTCGGCCGACAGGGGCGTATCGCGGACATCGATGATCTGGTGGTCCACCAGGTCACCTCCTGAACAGGGCAGGGAGAGGGGGAACCGACGGATGCGCTGCGGGTCAGGCGCCGCCGCGCTGGCAGGGGACACAGAACGGGGTGTGGGGCAGGATCTCCAGGCGCTCGACGGGGATGGGCCTGGAACAGTTCCGGCAGAAGCCGTAGGTGCCGTCCTGGACGCGGGCGAAGGCTGCCTCCACCTCGGTGAGGACTCGCTGGACGGTGTCCTTCTGCGTGGACATCACCGGTTCCTTCGCGTCAGGCCCGGCCTCGCGGATGGCCTGCAGCTGGGTGAGGCGGGAGGAGCGTTCGTGTGCGAGGCGTTCGAGGGCCTCGTCGGCCGTCAGCCGATCTCGGCGGGTTTCGGCCCGGGGCGTATCGGGCGACACGTCCGTTGCTTCTTCCAGGGGTCGGTTCATACCCCCACCGTGGCCGTGGCGCCGCGCGAAAACCATCGGGCGCGATACCCATCTGCGGGTCGCCAGCGCGCGTCGCGGCGGGGCGCGTCAGTCCCCGGGAATGGGCATCGGAGCCCATCGACGGCCGAGCAGGCAGCGGGCAGCCTGGACACCGGACCGGTCAAGACCCAGGCGCCGCGGTTCACGCGCGGAGTGCGCGGTGACCGACAGTGGAAGAGAAACCGTGTCACCAAGCGAGAGGCGTCATCCCGGTGTCCCTGTTCTGGCGGATCTTCGCGCTCAACGCGGTGGTGCTGGGAAGCGCCACAGCGCTGCTGCTGTGGGCGCCGGTGACCGTCTCCGTGCCGGTGGTGCTGACCGAGGCGGTCGTCCTCGTGGCCGGTCTCGCCGTCATGCTGGTCGCCAACGCGGCCCTGCTGCGCATCGGCCTGAGCCCGCTCGACCGGCTCACCCGGCTGATGGCCACCGTGGACCTGCTGCGCCCCGGCCAGCGGCTGCCGGAAGGGGGACGCGGCGAGATGGCCGAGCTGATCCGCACCTTCAACGCCATGCTCGAGCGTCTCGAGCACGAACGGGCCACCAGCAGTGCCCGCGCCCTGCTGGCCCAGGAAGCGGAGCGGCGCCGCATCGCCCAGGAACTGCACGACGAGGTCGGCCAGAGCATGACCGCGATCCTGCTGGCGCTCGGGCGGGCCGCGGGTGAGGCGGACGAGCCGCTGCGTGGTGAACTCCGGCAGGCTCAGGAGATCACCAGGGGAAGCCTGGACGAGGTGCGCCGCCTGGTGCGTCGACTACGGCCGGGCGCGCTGGAGGACCTCGGTCTGGTCAGCGCCCTGACCTCGCTGACCAGTGAGTTCGCAACGCACGTCGGACTGCGCGTGGTGCGCCGCTTCGACACCGGTCTGCCCGTGTTCGACCAGCAGACGGAACTCGTGCTGTACCGCGTCGCCCAGGAGGCCCTGACCAACGCCGCCCGCCACGCCGAGGCCGACCGGGTCGAAGTGAGCCTGCACCACACCGACGAAGCGGTGGTGCTGGCCGTCACCGACGACGGCCGTGGAACGGGCGTCGCCCGCGAAGGGGCCGGGATCCGCGGAATGCGCGAGCGGGCCCTGCTGATCGGGGCCACGCTGGATGTCACCTGCCGACCGCAGGCCGGTACGACGGTCCGACTGACCGTGCCCCGTCTCAGGAAGCAGCCATGACGACGCCCCGCACATCCGTGATCCGCATCCTCCTCGCCGACGACCACGCTCTCGTACGCCGTGGAGTGCGGCTCATTCTCGACCGGGAACCGGACCTCGAGGTCGTCGCCGAGGCCGGGGACGGCGCGGAGGCCGTCGAGCTGGCCCGCACCCATGAGGTCGACCTGGCGGTGATGGACATCGCCATGCCCCGGATGACCGGCCTGCAGGCCACCCGGGAACTCCTCGCGCTGAAGCCCGGCGTGCGCGTGCTGATGCTGACGATGCACGACAACGAGCAGTACTTCTTCCAGGCGCTGAAGGCCGGTGCCGGCGGATACGTGCTCAAGTCCGTCGCGGACCTCGATCTGGTGGCCGCATGCCGGGCCGCCATGCGGGACGAGCCCTTCCTGTACCCGGGCGCGGTCACGGCGCTCGTCCGCACCTACCTGGACCGGGTCCGCAACGGCGAGGAGCCGCCCGAGCAGGTGCTGACCGCGCGCGAGGAGGAGGTCCTCAAACTCGTTGCCGAGGGGCACACCTCCAAGGAGATCGCGGAGATGCTCTTCATCAGCATCAAGACCGTCCACCGGCACCGGGAGAACGTGCTGCGCAAGCTCGGCCTGCGTGACCGGCTGCAACTCACCCGCTACGCGATCCGGGCCGGCCTCGTCGAGCCCTGATCCCCGGCCCCCGCCCTGAATTTCTGCCTTGCTGGTGGCGCTGGTAATGGCTGTCCCAGTTGTTCGCCATGAACATGGACACAGATGCGTGGGCCGTCCTAGATTCGTCCTAGTGCGAGGTCGGCCAGGGAAACGGCGCTCATCGTCACGTACCAGGGGGAGCATGAGATTCGGCTTGCTGGGGCCGTTGCACGCCCAGATCGCCGGACGCGCGGTCCCGTTGAACGGGCCACGGCAGGCCAAGGTGCTTGCAGCACTTCTGATCGACGCCAACGGGATCGTCCCCATGGAACGGCTCGTCGCCGTGCTGTGGGACACGAACGCGCCCGCCACCGCGGTACGTCAGGTCCAGGACGCCGTCTCCGGACTGCGCCGCAACCTCGGGGCCACCGGAGCACCCGCCTCCCTGATCAGCACGAGGCGCGGCGGCTACGAGATCCACCTGGCCCACGACCAACTGGACCTGCTGGAGTTCGAACACGAGCGACACCTCTGCGAACAGCACACCGCCCCGGTCGAGAAAGCAGCCGCGCTGCGGCGGGCACTCGCCTGCTGGCGCGGAGACGCCCTGGTCGACACTCCCAGCCGGGCCCTGGAGATCGATGCGGCACGGTTGAACGAGAAACGCGCGGCCACGCAGCACCAGTGCCTGGCCATCGAACTCGACCTGGGGCGCCATCGAGAGGTCATCGACGAACTGACCGCTCTGCTCCGCGAGCACCCCTACGACGAGCAGGTCGCCGAACACCTGATGCTCGCCCTCTACCGGTGCCGGAGACAAGGCGAGGCGCTGCAGGTGTACGAGGGGCTGCGCCGGACCCTGGCCGACGAACTCGGTGTCGACCCCGCCCCGCCGCTGCGGACGCTGCACCAGCGCATCCTGACCGCGGATCCCGACCTGGCGGCCACCATCCCGGCGCCTTCTCCCTCGCCCAGGCCACCGCAGAGACCTGCCCCGACGGTTCCCGGGTCGGCGATGGCGCTGCCGGTGCGGCAACTTCCCCACGACGTACCTGACTTCGTGGGCCGTGCGGAGGCGCTGGCCGAGATCGCCGGACTGCTCGACGGATCGCCGGCGAACCGGGCCCCGGTGGTCGTCGTCGTGGGCGGTCCCGGGGTCGGCAAGTCCTGTCTGGTGACGCACGCCGCGCGGCTGGCCGGCGCCGGCTACCCGGACGGCCAGCTCTACCTCGACCTCGCGGCGACATCGGACCAACCACGTGACCCGGGCCTGATGCTGGCCGAAGCACTGCGTGCGCTCTCGATCACCGGCAGCGCGATCCCGAACGGACTCTCCGAGCGAGCCGCGCTCTACCGGTCGTTGCTGGTGGACCGCCGCATGCTGGTGGTGCTGGACGACGCCGGTCACGCCGAACAGGTGCTGCCGTTGCTGCCCGGCGCCGAGGGCTGCGCCGTGCTGATCACCAGCCGCACCCTGCTGACCCACCTTCCCGGCGCCCGCCACATCGACCTGGACGTGCTGAGCCGGGCGGAGGCACGGGAGTTGTTCACCGGAATCGTCGGACAGCGGCGGGTCGAGCGGGAACCGGGGGAGGCCGACGCGATCCTCGACTGCTGCGGCAACCTGCCGCTGGCCATCCGGATCGCCAGCGGCAAGCTCACGGGCCGCCCCGCCTGGTCGCTGCGGGTACTGCGAGAACGCATCGAGGACGAGTCACGACGGCTGGCCGAACTGAGGATCGGGGACCTCAGCGTGCGCGCCAGCGTCGAGCTGAGCTTGCGGCTGCTGCCGGCCGACGCGGTGCGCGCGCTGAGCCTCCTCGGTCTCCTCGGCCCTTACACCCTGCCCGGCTGGGTGGTCGGCCCGCTGCTGGACCGCCCGGACGGCGAAGACGTGCTGGACACCCTCGTCGACGCCAGCCTGGTGAGGCTGACCGCCACCGACGCCCTCGGTGAGCCGCGTTACCGGCTGCACGACCTGATCAGGACCTGTGCCGTCGAGATCGCCGCCGCACTGCCCACGGAGGACAAGCGGGACGCGATCATCCGGGTGCTGTCCGTCTGGCTCGAGTCGATCGGGCGCGGCACCGATCGGCTGCCGCCGGCCGGACTGCTGGCGGCAGCGCCCGGTTCGGCACCGCGCCGGTCCCCACCGGACGCGGTCGCGGACCGGTTGACGGCCGACCCGGTCGGCTGGTTCGACGCGGAACGCGACAACCTGCTCGGCGCGGTGAAACTGGCCGTGGACTGGGGCCAGGACGAGCTGGCCTGGGAGCTGGCGGCCGGCGCGGCGACCTACTACGACCACCGGTGCCTGTACCAGGACTGGCAGCACGGGCACCGGCTCGCGTTGGACGCGGCCGAGGCCGCCGGCAACGTGCACGGCGCATCGGTGCTGCTGCGCGGTCTCGGCCAGCTGTACATCTACCAGGACGAGTTCGATCGGGCCACCCGGGTCCTGGAGTCGTCCCTCGGGCTGTGCCAGGACGGTGGGGACAAACGCGGCGAGGCGCTGTCGGTCGCCATGCTCGCCACGGTCAGCCGGGTGCAGGGCCGTGACGCCGAAGCCCTCGAACGTGTCGAGCACGCGCTGGCCATCGCGATCGGTGCGGGCGACCGGGTCGTCGAAGCGCAACTGTCCTGCTCCATGGGCGTCATGAAGCTCATGCAGGGCAAACTCGACGAGGCGGAGTCATGGTTCGACGGGGCCTTGAGCCAGGCCAGGGCGCTCGGCGACGACCACCGCGTGGCCGTGGTGCTGCGGCGGTACAGCCGACTGCACGACCGACGTGGTGACCCCGACGAGGCGCTGCGCTGTCTGGGGCACGCGCTGGCCACCTTCGAGGAACTGGCCGACGAGCGGTGCGCCGCGTACACGCTGCTGGAAGTCGGCCGCGTGTACGCGGGGC
>NZ_JBEYFC010000487.1:0-6762 GCF_040634175.1 Streptomyces sp. NPDC007162 | reverse complement strand
GAACAGGCCGGTCAGCCGCTTGTCGGCGGTGGCCGGACCGCGTCTGCGTCGCCCGATGGCCAGCAGGCTCAGGCCCCCGGCCAGCCCGGCGGCCATGAGCTCGGCACCCAGGGCCCAGTCGGCCTGGCGGGGCACCAGCAGAATCGTCGCCATGACCAGCGGCGCAAGAAACAGCACGAGGGTCTGCGCCGCGATCGCGCGCAGCCCCGGGTGTCTGGCGACCCGGTTGGCGTTGAGGGACACCGCGACGAACAACAGGCCGGTGAGTGCACCGCTGGCGCCTCCGGTCATCACGGCGAAGCTTTCCCAGTCAACGGGACCGGCCATGTCCTCCCCCTCCCCACGTCGGCAACTGGAACACGACTTCCGGGACAGCTTCCGTGACACTCTCGGGCATTGCCTCGGCGGCCACTTCCCGCGGGGGCCGCGCCGGGACCTCGGTCGGCGTCCGGCGCGTGACGGACTTCGGGTACGTGACGGACGCCGGCATGGGCTCCCCTCCGAATGCGCGTTCTGTCCGCTCCATTCAACGCTCTTCCCTCCTGTGCGAGGGCACGAAGACGGAGCGGGATTTCGGGAGATCGCCCAACAGCAGCGCCGTTAGCTTCGCGGCATGAACAAGAGCCCCGCCGCCCGCCTGGGCGGTTCCTGGACCTGGCAGCTGCTCTACGGGCTGGTCTCGATCGTCATCGGCGTCATAGCCGTCGCGTGGCCCGGTCCGACCCTCGTCGTACTCGCGGTGGTCCTCGGCGCTCAGCTGATCGCCACCGGGGTCTTCCGGCTGGTGGGATCGGCCAGCCTGGGGGAGACCGGTACCGCCCGCACCCTCACCGCGGTCCTCGGCGTCGTGAGCCTGCTGCTCGGGCTGTACGCGATCCGGCACGTCCTGATCACGGTGCTCGCGCTGGGGCTGCTGCTCGGCGTCTACTGGATCGTGGACGGTTTCACCGCCGTGTTCGCGGCGGTCGACCATCCCGGCTTGCCGGCGCGAGGGTGGAACGTCTTCATCGGACTGCTCGGTGTCCTCGCCGGCCTGACGCTGCTGGTCTGGCCGGGGCTCTCGCTGCTGACGCTGTCCTTCATGGCCGGGCTGTGGCTGATCATGCTCGGCGCCATGCAACTTGGCCTGGCACGCCGGATCCGGGCCATCGCCCGTCCGGCCTGACTCCACCTCCGCGGGGTCAGCCTTCTGTGCGGCCTCCGACATCGGTCACGGTCCTGAATTGATCGCGCCACGGCGGGTTCTGCGACTCGGAACGCGTGGACAGACGAGACCTAGTCGAGGGCGTCCGGGCGCCCCGAGGCCGACTGTACGTCCGGGGCGACGGCCTCCCAGGTGACGGCGAGCAGCACAAGGGTGCGGTCCCGCTGATCCTTGAGCGACAGGCCGGTCAGCTTCTCTATCCGGCCCACCCGGTACAGCAGCGTGTTGCGGTGCACCGGCAGCGCGGCCGCCGCCGCAGTGCTGTCGAAGCCGTGAGCGGCGAGACACCGCAGGGTGTCCGCCAGATCCACGGCTTCGGCCCGCTCCAGCGGACCGAAGACTCGCCGGACGATCCGGTCGGAGGCTTCCGGGGAGTCGGCCAGCAGCAGTTCGGGCAGGTAGTCGTCGGCCCGTACCCGGCCCCGGCGTCCGGACCGGGCCGCGATCGCGAGCAATGCGCGCAGGCCGTCGGCCGCCGCGCCGAGCCGGTCGCGGGCGAGTGGCGGGTCCTGGGCCAGGATCAGCCGCGGGTCCTCAAGAAACGCCCCCCAGCCGAACCCGGGTGGTGTCAGCCCGGTCACACGGAGCCCTTCGGTGAACGCGAGCGCTCCTGCCGTACGCAGCCGCGACGCGAGTTCGGCATGCGCGGCGACCGTGGCCCCGGCCAGTAGGGCGGTGAAGGGGCGGTACGGTTCCGCCAGGTCGAACCCGAGCCGGGCGGCCCGGTCCCGGTCCTCGATCGTGACCGGCAGCAGCGCGCACAACCGGTCGAACAGGGCTCGGGCGCGCCGGTCTCCGGCCGTGTTCGGCGCGTCCTGCTGGTCGGTGTAGGCCCGCGCGAACACGTCCACGACCAGGTCGAGGTAGTCCTCCAGACAGCCCCAGACCGTGTCCCACTCCGCGACGAGCACCGCCCGGTCCTCGTCACCCGCCAGGTCGAGCAGCGCCTCCCAGAACATACGTGCACCGCGGCGGTAGACCAGGATGCTGTCCTCGATCGGCTGGCCGGCGACAGCACGGGCGCGCAGGAACTCGTACAGTTCGGAACGGAGGTAACTGTCCGGCGGGATCCCGTTGATCATCCAGCGCAGTACGAGGTCGATGTTCCAGCGCACCACGGCCGTCCGGTCCACCGGCCACTCGAACCCGGTGTAGGCAGGCAACCGGCCGAACCCTGCCTCTATCCGGCGCACCACGACGCCGACGTCGAAGCGCTCCAGTACACGCCGCAGTTCCCCGCCTGCCGTACCCGTGCCGGACGGGGGGAGCGCATTCACAGACCCGATCCTTCCACATCCGTGTGCCGGTCCAGGCTCGCCCCTGACGCCCTCGAACGACTTCCCAGGCGTCGTCCCGCCGGAGCGACACTCGCCCATGCGCCTCTGCCCATGCGCTCGTCGGTGCCACGGCCGGTCCTGACCGGCTCGGACGGTGACCGGTTCGTGGTTCACGATGCCATCGGCTCCCCCGCCGACGACCTGGCCAGTAAGCATGTGCAGGGGAAGGGACCGCCAGCACGGATTCAGGACGCATCGCGTTGAATTGTTCTGTGCGCGCTGAACTGGGTCGAATCGGGCCTACATGGGACTGCACGGCCTCCGGGACGACGTGCTGCCCATCCAGTCCGGACGGGACCTGCGCGACACCTTCGTCCGGACGAACGGCAGCACTCCGCAGAACCCGCCCGAACCGGCCTACGGACGGTTCGACTCGAACCAGCCACCGCCTCCGCCGCCCACCGCCTCCGCCGCCCACCGGCGACCAGGAGATCATCGGCCGGCAGTCGGGGCGCTGCCTCGACATCGACAACTCCACGACCGCCAAAGCAAGTGCCTGGGTGTCGGCCCGTCCGCCGGAAGCGGCAGCCCGGCGGCGATCCGGGACTGCGACGGGCGGGCGGATCAGCAGTGGAACGTCAATCCGGACGGCACGATCACAGCAGTGCGGTCGGGACTGTGCCTGGACGCCGACGACCAGGCAACCGGCAACCGGCGACGGGACCGAGGTCCGGCTGTGGACCTGCACGGGCGGCGCCAACCAGCACCGGCGCCTGCAGAACCGACGGCGCGCCCAGACCCGGCGCCGGGCCTGGCAGGGGACCGGCCCCCGTTCGCTACGCCAGCGGGGTGCTTGAGCGCAGGTGCTCGCGGAGCCAGTGCTCGGTGTTGCTGACGTGCAGCAGGGCCGCGGCCTGGCTCACCGCCGCGTCGCGGGTGCGGAGGGCGTTGTAGATCGCCTCGTGTTCGGCGAGGGTCCGCCCGGCGGACTGGTCGTCCAACTGGCCCCGCCAGATCCGGGCTCGCAGGGTACGGCCCGAGATGCCCTCGAGCAGGGTGAGCAGGCTCTCGTTGCCGGTGGCCGCCACGACCGAGCGGTGGAAGGCCGCATCATGGACGTTGAGCCGCTCGACGTCGTCGCTCGCCTCCCGCATCGCGTCCAAGTGGCCCTTGACCTCGGCCAGTTGGTCGTCGGTGATCCTGGCGGCGGCCAGTCCGGTGGCGAGCGGTTCGAGCAGCCGTCGGACCTCCATGAGATCCAGCAGGGCGCCCGTGTCGCTCTGGAGGAGCTCCACGGCGCCGCCGAGTCCCTCCAGCAGCAGGCTGGGCTGGAGACTGGTCACATACGTGCCGTCGCCTCGCCGTACCTCGAGCACCCGGGCCACGGCCAGTGCCTTGACCGCCTCGCGGGCGAGGTTGCGGGAGAGGCCCAGTTGGGCGGCGAGCTCCGGCTCCGGGGGCAGCTTCGCGCCGGGCGGCAGTGCGCCGGAGCGGATGAGCTCACGGATCTGCCCGATGGCCCTGTCTGTCAGGGACAACGTGAGCTCCTTCCGTGAGCATGCCGTGCGGTCCGGTGCGCGAGTGACCGGGGCGGCGCGTCGAGTGTGGCGCCGATGATACCGGGGATGCCGCGGAGGGTCCGCCGTCGGCGTGTGCCGCCGCCCCGTGGTGCGACGCGGGACATGGGTGAAGCCCTTTCCGACCCCGAAACATTGTATGTTTGCCGCTGGATAAATGGCAGAAGATGGCCTATGTCGGTACAAAACGCCAGGTAGAAACCTGTTTTCATCCCTGCACGCCCGTTGACATGGCAAGGACACATGGCGGACCTTCTTCCGTAACAACCGGCGCGACGGGTGGTGACTGTCGCGCCGGTCCCACCTCTTCCGTCTGCCTCCGTCCGACACAGGGATGCCCCCATGCCCAGTTCGATCAACAGACGTCAGTTCCTCGCCGGTGCCACCTGCGTGGCCGCGGCGGCCGTCGCGGGGGGAGTGTTCGGCGCCGGCACCGCGCAGGCCGCGCCCAGCACCTACACCCCCACGTGGGCTTCGGTGAACCAGCACCCGCCCGCCCCGGAGTGGTTCCAGGACGCCAAGTTCGGCATCTACTTCCACTGGGGCGTCTTCAGCGTCCCCGCCTACGACAGCGAGTGGTACCCCCGCAACATGTACATCAGCGGGAGCAACGCCAACACGCACCACATCGCGACCTACGGCGACCCCTCGGTGTGGCCCTACCACAACTTCATCAACGGAGCGAACGACAAGGCGGGCCACTTCACCCAGTTCGCACCCAGACTCAAGTCCGCCGGAGGGAACTTCGACCCCGACGAGTGGGCGCAGCTGTTCGTCGACGCCGGGGCGAAGTTCGCGGGGCCGGTCGCGGAGCACCACGACGGGTTCTCCATGTGGGACTCGCAGGTCAACGAGTGGAACTCGGTCGCCAAGGGTCCCAGGCTCGACCTGCTGAAGCTGTTCACCACGGCGATCCGCGCCAAGAACCTCAAGCTGCTGGTGGCGATGCACCACGCCTACAACTTCAACGGCTACTACGACCACGTGCCCGCCCAGACCGATCCCAGCCTGAAGAAGCTCTACGGGCAACTGGGCTCCACCGCCGAGAACCAGCTCTGGTACGACAAACTCAAGGAGGTCGTCGACCGCGCCCAACCGGACATCCTCTGGGAGGACTTCGACCTGACCAAGGTCGACGAGACGCAGCGCCTGAACTTCCTGTCGTACTACTACAACCAGGCCAATGCCTGGGGCAAAGAGGTCGTCGCCACCTACAAGGACGGCTACAACAGCCACGGCGAGGTCTTCGACTACGAGCGCGGCGGCCCGGCCGACCGGACCGCGCCCTACTGGCTCACCGACGACAGCATCTCCAGCTCCAGCTGGTGCTACACCCAGGGCATCGGCTACTACAGCACCCAGCAGATGCTGCACTCCCTGATCGACCGGGTCAGCAAGAACGGCAACATGCTGCTGAACATCGCGCCGATGGCCGACGGCACGATCCCCCAGGGGCAGAAGGACGTGCTGCTCGGCATCGGCGACTACCTGAAGCGCTTCGGGGAGTCGATGTACGCGACCCGCGCCTGGACGCAGTACGGCGAGGGCCCGACACGGATGGGCGGGGGCGCGTTCACCGCCCCGCTCGTCGGCACCGCGCAGGACATCCGCTTCACCCGCAGCAAGGGCAACACGGTGCTGTACGCCACCGTGCTGGGCTGGCCGGGCAGTTCACTGAAGATCAAGACGCTCAGCTCGGACCGCATCAACCTCTCCTCGCTCACCTCGGTGAAGCTGCTCGACTCGACCGCCGGCACCTACATCAACCTCGCCGCGCCGACGCAGGACTCCTCCGGGCTGACCGTGACGCTGCCCTCCTCGGCGCCGTTCACCGCGGGCGCCTACGTCCTCAAGCTCAGCTTCTCCGGTCCGATCCCCTCGCTGCGCCCGGCGGTCGGTGCCGTGGTCTACCAGGACGTCAACTACTCCGCGAACTACGCGGTGCTCGACCCCGGCACCTACACGGCCGAGCAGCTGCAGCTGGCCGGAGTGGACCCCCAGAGCATCTCCTCCCTGAGGCTGGCGGCCGGGAACCAGATCATCGCCTACAGCGGTGACAACCTCACCGGCACCTCCTGGACCTTCACCGCCGACAACCCCGACCTCCGGGTCACCGGCCAGAACGACCAGATCACCTCCCTGAAAGTGCAGTTCGATCCGGCCGCCTACTTCCGCATCACCAACGTCACCGACGGTCTGGCCCTGGACAGCGGCGGGAACGTCGCGTCGGGATCCAACCTCAAGCAGTACACCTGGGACGGCAGCCCCAACCTCCAGTGGCAGCTCGTGGACGTCGGCGGCGGCTACTACAAGCTGGTCAACCGCACCAACGGCATGGTCGCCGACGGCTGGGGTGCCACGTCCGACGGCTCCCCGGCCCAGCAGGCGGCCTGGAACGGCAGCAACAACCAGCAGTGGACGGTCACCCACCGCGGCGAGGGCATGTGCACCATCGCCAACCGGACCACCGGCCTCGTCCTGGACGGCGGCGGGAACGTGGCCTCCGGCTCCGTCACCAAGCAGTGGACCTACGGCAGCAGCACCAACCTCCTGTGGACCTTCACCGCCCAGTGACACGGGCGTGAAGGCGGCGAACCGAGGGGATGCCCGGACGGAGAACCGTCCGGGCATCCCCTCGCTCCGCGTCGCGACGGGCGCGGACGCCTCGGTCTCAGCCGACGGATCCCGCCACCGGCAAGGCCTC
>NZ_JBEYFC010000486.1:0-6778 GCF_040634175.1 Streptomyces sp. NPDC007162 | reverse complement strand
GTAGCTCAGTTGGTAGAGCGCAACCTTGCCAAGGTTGAGGTCGCGAGTTCGAGCCTCGTCGTCCGCTCGGGAAAAGACCCCGGTCCACTGGACCGGGGTCTTCTTCGTGCCAGGGGCTGCCGCGGCAGCCCCTGGTGCGGCACTAGGCCCAGCTCTGGCCCGTCAGGCGCTCGTACGCCTCGATGTACTTCGCGCGGGTCGCCTCGACCACCCGCTCGGGCAGCGCCGGCGGGGGCTGTTCGCTGCTGCGGTCCCAGCCGGACTCGGCCGAGGTCAGCCAGTCGCGCACGTACTGCTTGTCGAACGACGGCTGGGCGCGGCCCGGCTGCCACTCGTCGGCCGGCCAGAACCGGGAGGAGTCCGGGGTGAGGACCTCGTCGGCGAGGACCAGAACGTCGTTGTCGAAGCCGAACTCGAACTTCGTGTCGGCCAGGATGATCCCCCGGTCCCGGGCGATGTCCCGGGCGCGGCCGTACACCGCGAGGGTGGCCTGGCGCAGCTGCGCAGCCGTCTCGGCGCCGACCTGACGGGCGACCTCCTCGTACGACACGTTCTCGTCGTGCTCGCCGACCTCGGCCTTGGTGGCCGGGGTGAAGATCGGGCCGGGCAGCTCGGAGCCGTCGACCAGGCCCTCGGGCAGCGCGAGCCCGCAGACCGTACGGGACTCCTGGTACTCGGCGAGGCCCGAGCCGGTGAGGTAGCCGCGGGCCACGCACTCGACCGGGAGCATCTTCAGGGACTTGCAGACCAGGGTGCGGCCCGCCCAGTCGGCGGGGGCGCCCTCGGGCAGCTCGGTGCCGATGACGTGGTTCGGGACCAGGTCGGCGAGCTTGTCGAACCACCACAGGGAGAGCTGGGTGAGTACCCGGCCCTTGTCGGGGATCTCGGTCGGCAGCACCCAGTCGTACGCGGACAGACGGTCGCTGGCCACCATCACGAGGTCGCCCGCCTCGTTCTGGTACAGCTCGCGCACCTTGCCGGTGTGCAGATGCACCAGACCCGGGACCTCTACGGGCTCGGGCTTTTCGACGAATCCGGACACGGTTCCTCCCCGTGGTTCTGTACAGATGCCCTCGATTCTCCCGTATGCCGGGCCGGGGACGGACACGGGGGCCGCGCGGACTCCTGTGCGGGTCAGTCGCGTTTGCAGATCCGGTCCAGGAGGTTGGCGGTGGCGCGCTGGACACGGGAGTCGATGTGGCCGGGGCGGTCCAGGGCCGGGGACCAGGCGAAAGTCCCCGCGGCGAAGACCAGTGCGCCGGAGGGGGCGCGGTAGAGCGAGGTCTCCTGGTGGCGGAGGACACCGTCGTTGTCCGTGTAGGGGGAGTGGGCGAGCAGGATGCGCTCCTCGTGCTCGGGCAGCGCGGTGCGCGGGAAGTAGCGGTCGGCCTCGCCCGCCACCAGCCCCGGGAGTTCGTCGCCGTCGTGGGCGCCGGTGGCGTCCCAGAGCCAGTGGCTCGCGTTGCGCACGATCAGCGGGGACGGCTCGGGCACCCGGCCCGCGTACTGGATGCCGACCGTCTGCTGTTCGGGCCGGTCGATCTCGCGCCAGAGCACGGGCTTCCCCGGACCCTTGCGTTTTCGGCAGGTCAGCAGGCGGTCCGCGACCCCGGACGGGGAGGGCCCCAACTCCACCTGCCAGTACATGGTGTTGGCGGAGAGGAAGACGAGGCTGGTGCCGCTGTCCCGGGCCAGCTCGACCGTACGGCGCATCCGCGCCGACCAGTACTCGTCGTGGCCCGGGAAGACCAGGCCCCGGTAACGGGTCGGGTCGACGCGGCCGGCGTGCAGGTCGCGGGCGTCGGCGTAGGCGATGTCGTAGCCGTAGCGCTCGGCCCAGCGGATGAAGTCGTAGGCGTGCCCGACGTGCAGGGGCAGGCCCGCGCCCGCGTACGGCCGGTCGAAGGAGACGGTGGTCGCCGCGTCCGCCTCGCCGAGCAGCCGGCCCCGCTCGTCCCAGGCGTGGTAGAGGCTGGCGCCGGTACGGCCGTCCTCCGGGTAGAGGTTGTAGGCCTGCCAGGTGATGTCGGGCAGCAGGAGCAGCAGGTCGGCCGGGTGGTTGTCGCGGACCGTGAAGGGGACGTGGGAGCGGTAGCCGTCGACCGTGGTGAGGACGGCGACGTACGCGCCGATGCTCCAGTACGACGGCACCTGCAGCCGCCAGGACAGCCACCAGTGGTGACAGGAGACCGTGCGGTCGGCGGCCAGCGGGGGCGGCTGCACGATGCCGGACAGCCGGGGACTGGTGGTGATCTTCGCCGCGCCGTCGCCGTCGTAGTGGCCGATGCGGTAGATGTCGACGCTGAACTCCTGCGGCGGGTCGACCGTGATGTGGAAGTCGACGGCCTCGCCGGGGGCGACCGCGCCGGTCGAGGTGAACCCCTTGATCTGACGGTGCACGTCGTCCGCCGAGCGGGGGCCGACGGCTTTGCGCGGTGCGGGGATCCGCGGGTTCCCGCCGGTCGGCTGGACGCCCTGGTCCACGTACCACGGGACGACGTGTCCGGTGTCGTCGAAATACGTCTCGCTGCCGCGCAGCCAGGGGACCGGCCCCAGGCCGAAGGGGTCCGTGACGGCGTGCGCGAGTGCTCCCGACTCCCAGCGGCGGATGTGGTCCGATGCCATGGTGGCTCCCCTCCCTCGTGCCCCCGTGAGGTGTGCTGATACGAGTCGATGTGCGCTTGCTGTTCGGGCGGTGACCGTGGCGCCTGTCCTCGTGTCGCCTCGTGCCGGTTGCGTTTGTCTTATGTCGGGTGCGCTTGCCATTCACCGAACGGTCCAAGCACATCACATAACGCACGCGTCCTGTCACGGTTCGTTGCGAATTTGCCTGAAGTGGAACAGTTCGCTCCGCTAAGGCGTCGGAACACCCCAGGTCAGACCAGCCGGACCGGCTTCTCGGGGCGTATCCCGGACTTGACCAGCCAGGCACGTAGCGGGGCCGGGTCTCCCTCCTCGATGAGGCTGAGGACTCTGGGCGTCAGGTCGGCGGCCCGCTCGCCGTCGACCAGCAGGGACGGGCCGTCGAGCCAGTCCAGGCCGGGGGTGGCCCCGGCGGTGTCCATGGCCGCGCAGCACACCATCGCCTTGACGTGGTCGGCGAGGAGTTCCCGGGCGGTGCGCGGTGGCTGGAGCGGGAAGAGGGGCAGCGCGCCGTCGTCCCAGAGGGGGCTGCCCAGGCCCGCCTGTCCGGCGGGGGTGGCGGAGCCGGGGCGGGCGGCAGCGGTGGCGGTGGCGCCGGTGGCCTGCTCGCGTTCCTCCCGGGCGAGAGCGGCGGTGAGACCGGCGGCGAGAGCGGCACTGCGCTCGGTACCGGTGGGCTCGTCGTCGTAGGCCTGGGGGTGCTCGGCGAGGGCCGCTTGGTGTTCGTCGTAGGTCGGAGGGCGGTCCGCGGCGGCCGGGAGGTGTTCGTCGTGGGTCGGAAGGTGTTCGGGGTGGGGCGGGGGGCGGTCCGCGGCGGCCGGAGTGGGTTCGTCATGGGGCGACGGGGGCTCGTCGCCGGCGGGAGGGCGTTCGCCGCGGAGCGAGAGGGGCTCGGCACAGGGCGCGCAGGGCGGGGAGGGTGCGGCGCGGTCGGGGGCGGCCGGTGGGGCGGTCAGGTGGTCCAGGACGCGGGCCAGGGTGGGGCCACCGGGGTCGGGCGCGCCGGGGTCGAGGGTGGCCCGCACGCCGAGGGAGTCCAGGACACGGTGCAGCCTGGCCGCCTCCGTCCGCCAGGTGCGGTCGACGACCTCGTCCGGATACTCCCGCCAGTCCACCGGCGCCCAGGCCGGGCCGGGCTCGGCGGGGCCGCCGTGGAAGAGGCGGGCGGCGAGCAGCGAGGCGGCCTCGTCCACCAGCCCCGGCTCCTCCAGCAGGTCGCAGGCCGGCCGCTCGCCCAGCCGGGAGGCGAACCCCTCGGCCAGCCGGTCCCGCCGGGACAGCTCGGTGAGCGCCGCGACCACGCCCGCGTCCAGCCGGGAGGGCCAGCGGCCCATCCGCCACGCGGGCAGCGCGACCCGGGTGAGCAGCCGGTCCCAGCCCGCGTACGCCAGGCCGACCTGCTCCTGGGCGACGATCCGCAGCCCGTAGTCCACGGCCTGGGCGCGCTCCGCCGCGGCCGCGGCCACCCCGCGCTCCATGAGGGCCGCGTGCTCCCGGCAGCCGCGCAGCAGCAGCCGGGCCACCCAACCCACTCCCCCGCACAGCAGACGGGCCGCCGGGCGGCGCGGGGACGTCGAGACGGCCACCGCGGCGTCGAGACCGCGGACGAAGCGGCGGGCGGCCGCTATGTCGGGGTGCGCCGAGGGTCCCGTACCGGCGACGACCGGGGCGAGGACCGCGCGGAGCTCGCCCACGCGCATCCACCACAGGAACGGGGAGCCGATGACGAGGACGGGCGCGGCCGGGGTACGGCGGTGCGCCCCTGGGTCGCCCAGCTCGTCGCCGCCGCGCGGGGCGGGCGGGCCGTGCGCCGGGTGGGTCCGGTCCTCCAGCCAGCTGTCGCAGTCCGGGGTGAGCGCTATCGCGGAGGGCGCCGGGACGGCCAGGCGGTCGGCGAGGTCGCGGACCATCCGGTACAGGTCCGGGGCGGACCCCTCCGGGATCGGGACCGTGGGTGTCACGGCCGGCCGGGCGCGGGCCACGACCACGGCGACACCGGCGGCGGCCAGCAGGACGACCAGGGCGAGCACGCCGACGACCCAGCGGGCGGTGTCCCAGCCCCGGCCCACGAAGTGGCCGGTGGAACCGCCGGCCAGCAGGATCACCGCGGCCGCCGCCGGGAGCAGCGCCACGGCCAGGGCACGGCCGCGGACGCGCAGCACGGCGAGCGCCCGCGTGCGGGCCGCCTGTGCCCCCGCCTCCACACCGATTCCGGTCACGACCGGAGCTCACCCCCTCCCTGCTGTCCTGGCGCTGTCCTGGCTGTTGCTCACTCCCCCACTGTGGCACCCGTCACTGACATCGCAATGCCGGTGGGCCAAGTGCCGGAATCCTTGCGCCGCACCCTAGTTGGGGCCCCGGCCCCCGTCAGCCGGATGGGGCATCGGTCACTCGATGGAATGGCTTTGGTCAGAGGTGATCGACAGACAGCAAGGATCAGGCCCCGGATTTCGGGTCCGGGGCCTGATCAGGAACGAGCGGGTCGAGAGGGTGCGGAAAACACTGCTGCCGGGCCTCAGGCCCCGGCCGCCGCCTTCGCCGCGATGTCCGTACGGTGCTGGGAGCCGTCGAGGCCGATCCGGGCCACGGCGGTGTACGCGCGTTCCCGGGCCTCGGCCAGATCGGTGCCGGTCGCGGTCACCGAGAGGACCCGGCCACCGGCGCTGACGACCGCGTCACCCTCGTACTTCGTCCCCGCGTGCAGGACGTAGGCGTGCGGGGCGTCCTCGGTGGCCACCGCGGCGAGGCCGGTGATGGGGTCGCCGGTGCGCGGGGTGCCGGGGTAGTTGTGGGAGGCGACGACGACGGTGACCGCCGCGTCCTCGGTCCAGCGCAGCGGGGGCAGGTCGGCGAGGGTGCCGGTCGCGGCGGCCAGCAGGACCCCGGCCAGCGGCGTCTTCAGCCGGGCCAGGACCACCTGGGTCTCCGGGTCGCCGAAGCGGGCGTTGAACTCGATGACCCGGACACCGCGTGAGGTGATCGCGAGGCCGGCGTAGAGCAGCCCGGAGAACGGGGTGCCGCGCCGCCGCATCTCGTCCACGGTCGGCTGGAGAACCGTCTCCAGGACCTCGTCCACCAGCTTGGGATCGGCCCAGGGCAGCGGGGAGTAGGCCCCCATGCCGCCGGTGTTCGGGCCCTCGTCGTCGTCCAGGGCGCGCTTGAAGTCCTGGGCGGGCTGGAGCGGAAGGACCGTCTCGCCGTCGGTGATCGCGAAGAGGGAGACCTCGGGGCCGTCGAGGAACTCCTCGATGACCACCCGCTCGCACCCGGCGGCGTGCGCCTTGGCGACGTCGAGGTCGTCGGTGACGACGACGCCCTTGCCGGCCGCGAGCCCGTCGTCCTTCACGACGTACGGCGCCCCGAAGGCGTCGAGGGCCTCGGCGACCTCCTCGGCGTTCGTGCAGACGTACGAACGGGCGGTGGGCACTGAGGCCCCCGCCATCACGTCCTTGGCGAACGCCTTGGACCCCTCGATCCGCGCGGCTTCCCCGGAGGGGCCGAAGACCGGGATGCCCGCCTCGCGCACGGCGTCGGCGACCCCGGCGACGAGCGGGGCCTCCGGGCCGACCACGACGAGGTCGGCACCGAGTTCCCGGGCCAGGGCGGTGACGGCGGCGCCGTCGAGGGCGTCGACCGGGTGCAGCTCGGCCACCTCGGCGATGCCGGCGTTGCCGGGGGCGCAGTACAGCGCGGTGACGTCGGGATCGAGGGACAGGGAGCGGCACAGGGCGTGTTCGCGGGCGCCGCTGCCGATGACGAGGACCTTCACGGGGCCAGCGTAGCCGGGCGGGTCGGCTGGAGGTTCCTCCAAGGGTGGGGACGGCCGACGCGACCGCCTTCCCCGGGCCCCCTCGCTACTCGTTCCGGATCTCCTCCACCACGGTCGCTCCCAGCTCCCGCACGATCAGTTCGGGACCGGAGAGGGCCGACTCGTCGAGGTCGGGGTCGTCCTCCTCCGGGATGTCGTCCTCGGGGGACACCGGGGGCGGTTCCGGGGCGCTGGGCGGGGGCGCGGCGGGCGTCGGGGCGGCCGCCGGTGCCTGGGCCGTCGCGGTGGGCGGCGAAGGCGCGGGCTGCGGGGACGCCGGGCGGCCCGGCCCGGCTGCCCGGTGCTCGACGTCACCGACGCCGGTGC
>NZ_JBEYFC010000485.1:0-6788 GCF_040634175.1 Streptomyces sp. NPDC007162 | reverse complement strand
GCCCACCGCGCCGGGGGGCGGGGCGCCCCCCGCCCGGCCCACCGGTCCGCGCGGCGCCGGCCGGCTCCCCGCCGGTCGGATACCCGCCAATTAACGCCTCTCCAAAGGAGATTGGAGCCAGGAGCGCTCTGGAAATTCCTGGCCGGGCAACTATGCTCCCCCCTAACGGGCGGATGGCGAGGGGGAGTGCCGTGGCACCGGTGCTGGTCGGACTCGAAGGTCTGCTGGCGGGCGAGCGCATCCCGGTCCTGGACACCCGCGTCACCTTCGGACGCAACTCCGAGAACACCGTCGTCATCCCCAGCCTCAGCGTCTCCCGCTTCCACGCGGAGATCGTCTTCGACGAGGACAAGGGCTACGTACTGCGTGACCTGGAAAGCAGCAACGGCACCCTGGTCAACGGCGCGGAGGTGGAGTCCCGGCTGCTGCAGCCCGGGGACGTGATCACCCTGGGGGACCAGGAGTTCCGTTTCGAGGTCGCCGACGCCATGCAGACGCTCATGGCACTCTCCCTGCCCCGCTCGGTGACGCACGGCCCGAAGGAGAGCGAGCACGGGCCCGTTCTGAGGGTCACCGTCGCCGGCGGGGGACCCGTCGGCCTGTCCCTCGCCCTCCTGCTGGAGCACTTCCTCGGACCCCAGGCGCAGATCACCGTCTACGACGGCCGGTGGCGCAAGCGGGGCCGGACCGTGACCTGGAAAAGCCAGGACGAGGGCAACATCAGGCGCCAGCAGGTGGTGACCGTACAGAGCCGGCAGTACCTGGCCTGGCCGGAGGAGGTCCGGGCCCGGCTCTTCGACCCGGAGCACTACACGGAGATGTGGCCCTCCGGCCCGGACTCGGTCGGCGACCACCACCCGCGGAACATGCGCATCGCCTACATCGAGGACCGGCTGCTCGAACTGGCGAACGAGAAGCGGGACCGGATACGGCTCGTACCCGCCCGCTTCGACGCGGCGGCGGAGCAGGAGGCCCTGGCCGCCCAGCATGTGCTGGCGATCTGCGACGGCGGCCGGTCCCGCACCCGGGACCACTTCGCGGCCCGGTTCGGCAAGGCCGACGAGTCGATCTACTCCCTCGACGGCCGCCACCTCCAGGACGTGGTCCTCGGCCTGCGGGTGAAGTCGGGCCTGCCCGACCCCATGGCGGTCCTCCTCACCGTCGCCCAGAACCGCTTCCTGCTCAACTCGCTGCGCGGCGAGGGCTTCCTCAACATGCGGCTCACCGACGCCGAGGCCGCGGAGGTCATCGGACTCGACCCGGTCCGCCGCGTCTTCGAGGAGTGCATCGCCTCCCGCCCGTGCCTGATGGACCGTGACGAGTACGGCGACTTCCAGTGCTCGACCCACGGCACGCTCTTCCTGCCCGCGCTGGTGAAGGGTTCGCCGCTGTGGCGGCGGGTGCGCGAGGGGCTGCTGTTGTTCGGCGTCGAGTCCGAGGACCTGACCGCGGTCACCAGCTTCCGACTGGACATGGTGCAACGCCCGCGCTTCTCCGCCGAGTTGCTGCCACCGACCACCAACTCGCCCGGTACGTACGGTTTCCTGCTCGGCGACGCGGCCAACGCGATCCACTTCTGGCCGGGCCGCGGCCTCAACAGCGGTCTCGGCTCGGCCGTCTCGCTGGCCCGCTCCCTCAACAGCGCCTGGAGCGGACGGCCGTTCCGGGACGCGGACTTCCTGCGGCACGAGGCGGCGATGTCCATGCTCCAGTACCGGCACAAGAGCCGGGCCTGGAAGGCGATGGTCACCACCGACGACCAGGGCGTCACGTGGGCGATCAAGGACATCATCGGCCACGGCATCGACGGGGTCCCCGGGGAACCCGACCGAGAGGCCGACACCAGGACGCTGCTGGAACGCATGCGGGCCATCCGTGACCGGCTCGCTCCCCGCCTCGCGGGCATGCCGGACGACGAGGCGATCCTCGAACGCCTCGGCACCCTCCAGCCCGTCACGCTCCGCATGCTCGTCCTGAGCGGCGCGTGGGACACGCTGACCATGGGCGGCGAGGAAGTCGACATCGACATCTTCTACGGCCAGGACTCGTCCGCGGCAGCCGCGGCGGTGGAGGCGCTGGAGCCCGCCGCCCAGGCCTGACCCGGGAACCCCGGTATTGCAGCCGCACAGGCCGCACGAATGGCCTCACCTTTCCGGGGCAGCAGAGTCTCGTGCCGGGTGTTCACACCTGTCACGGAATTCGCTCCAGCGAAACTTCTGAGCGTGGAAGAGCGCGGAAGTTCCCGAACGTGGGAGGCAGCGTGAACGAGGCGCTACCCGACGAGGTCCCCGAACGCCGCCCGGCGCGGACACCGCGGCCGGTCGCCGAACTGCCCGGCCAGGTCCGCGACGAGCTCCTGCGCAGGCTCCGCCGGAACAGGCGGGCGTTCCGCACCGACGACGTACAGATCGTCGAGCCACCGCTGCTGCGGCGCGCCGTCGGCGCGTCGGCGCTCGGCAACTGCATGGAATGGTTCGACTTCGGCGTCTACAGCTACCTCGCCGCCACCATCGGCAAGGTCTTCTTCCCCGGTGCGTCCCCCGGCGCCCAGGTCATCTCCTCGTTCGCCACCTTCGCCGCCGCCTTCGTCGTACGGCCCCTCGGCGGACTCGTCTTCGGCCCGCTCGGCGACCGCCTCGGACGGCAGAAGGTGCTCGCCACCACCATGATCATGATGGCCCTCGGGACCTTCGCCATCGGGCTCATCCCCAGCTACGCCACGATCGGCATCGCCGCCCCGGTCCTGCTGCTTCTCGCCCGGATGGTGCAGGGCTTCTCCACCGGCGGCGAGTACGGTGGCGCGACCACGTTCGTCGCGGAGTACTCACCCGACCGGCGGCGCGGCTTCCTCTCCAGCTGGCTCGACTTCGGCACGTTCGTCGGCTACGCCCTCGGATCGGCCCTGGTCACCGTGTTGAACCTGCTCCTCACCGACCACCAGATGCTCACCTGGGGCTGGCGACTGCCGTTCCTGATCGCCGGCCCCCTGGGGGTGATCGGCCTCTACATGCGGCTCAAGCTGGAGGAGTCCCCGGCCTTCCAGCAGCAACTGGACGAACACGAGAAGAGCCTCGCCCAGGAGTCGGCGGGCAGCGAGCTGAAGGGCATCGTGACGCGGTACTGGCGGCCGCTGCTGATCTGCATGGGCCTGGTGCTGCTGTACAACGTCACCAACTACATGGTCACCGGGTTCCTGCCGACGTACCAGACGGAGACCCTGCACCGGTCCAGCGGTTCGGCCGACGTGCTGGTGCTGATCGGCATGGTCTGGATCGTCGTACTGATCACCTTCGTCGGACGGCTCAGCGACCGGATCGGACGCCGCCCCGTCTACGGTGTCTCCGCGGCCGCCATGATCGTGCTCGCGGTGCCGTCCTTCCTGCTCATCAGGGCCGACGGCACCTGGCCGCCCATCCTCGGCGTACTGATCCTCTCGACCCTGCTGGCGTGCTTCGCCGCGCCGAGCGCCGCCACCCTGCCCGCCCTCTTCCCGACGGCCGTCCGCTACGCCGCGATGGGCATCGGCTTCAACATCGCGGTGGCGGCCTTCGGCGGCACCACACCCCTGGTGACGGAGGCGCTGGTCAACGTCACCGGCGACGATCTGATGCCCGCCTACTACCTGATGCTGGCCGGTGCCATCGGTCTGGTGACGGTGCGGTTCCTGCCCGAGAGCGCGCAGGTCCCGCTCAACGGGTCGCGCCCCATGGTCGGTTCACGCGCGGAGCAGCGCGAGCTGATCACCACGTCGAAGCAGCTGTACGGCGCCTCCGTGCGGGAGTCACCGCTCGCCGAGAAGCCGCGCCTGGGACGGTGACGCCGCCCGTACCGGCCCCGGATGCCGTTGGCCCGGGTGGGTGACAGACTGGGTTTCCGGAGCCGGCCGCCCGCGGCAACGGCCTGGGCGCCGGCCGTCCCGGGGCGGCGGGCCGCGCGTCCCAGCAGCGAATTCCCCCCCGGGTGGCCGACAGCGAGTCCGACGCGAACGGCGGGTGACCTCCAGTGAGCGGGACCGAGGCGGGAACCGGCAGCGCGCACGGCGCCCTCGCCGGGCAGACGGTCGTGGTGGTGGGCGGCAGCGCCGGAATGGGCCTGGAGACCGCTCGGCAGGTGCGCGCGAGCGGCGGCGAGGTGGTCCTCGTGGCACGCGATGCCGAACGCCTGAAACAAGCCGCGGACGAGCTGAACCCGCTCGGCACAGCCGTGTTCGACGCCCGCGACACCGAGCGGCTGGAGCGCTTCCTCGGGGAGCTGCCGGACCGGGTCGACCACGTCCTGGTCACGGCGGGCAGCCCCTCGTACACCCCTCTCGACGAGCTGGACCTGACCGCGGCCGGCCAGGACTTCGGCGGCCGGCTCGCGATGATGCTGGCGGTGGCGCGGGCGAGCCGCCGGAAGGTCAGGGCCGGAGGGACACTGCTGTTCGTCGGCGGCACCGGCGGGCGGCGGCCCGCGGCCGGCATGGCCGTGACGGGCGCCCTCACCGCGGCGCTGCCGGCCCTGACCGCCAACCTGGCGCTGGAGGTCGCCCCGGTCCGGGTCAACCTCATCGCGGCCGGGTTCGTCGACACACCGCTGTCGGCGGCCCTCCTCGGGGACGAACTGGACGCACGGCGTGAGGAGTTGCGCAGGACGCTGCCCATCGGGCGGGTGGTCGGACCGGCGGACGTCGCCGCCCTCGCCCTGCACCTCATGGTCAACGGCGCCCTCACCGGAGCGACCTACGACATCGACGGCGGCCAGCAACTCGTCGCCCGCTGACGGGTCCCACGGGAGGCACGAACAATGGACATGAAACTCGAAGTCGTCGTGGTCCCGGTGTCCGACGTCGACCGGGCCAAGGACTTCTACACGGCACTGGGGTGGCGGCTGGACGCGGACGTGGCCCCCGACCGTGACTTCCGCGTGGTCCAGGTGACCCCTCCGGGCTCCCCGGCGTCGGTCATCTTCGGCACGGCGGTCACGGAGCAGGCCCCGGGCTCGGCCCGCGGCCTCCACCTGATCGTCTCCGACATCGAGGCCGCCCACAAGGAACTGGCGCGGGGTGGCGCCGACCCGAGCGAGGTGTTCCACGACGCGGGTGGCGTCTTCCACCACGCCGGCACCGACGCCCGGGTGTCCGGACCGGACCCGCAGCGCGGCAGCTACGGCTCCTTCCTGTCGTTCAGCGCCCCGGACGGCAACGGCTGGCTCCTCCAGGAGATCACCACCAGGCTCCCGGGACGGCTGGACCCCGCGACCACCTCGTTCGCCTCGGCCGCGGACCTGGCCGGCGCCCTGCGCCGGGCCGCGGCGGCCCACGGCGAACACGAGGCCCGCACGGGCGCGGAGGACCCCGACTGGCCGGACTGGTACGCCCAGTACCTGGTGAACGAGCAGTCCGGCACGGAACCGACGTCGCCCTCCTAACCCTCCGCTCGAAGAGTTCCGGCTCCGGGCGGGCCCGCGGACCGGGGCGCCGCGGCCGGGAGCGGACCCGTCGCCGTTGCCCAGCGGTCGCCGCCCGGAGCCGTCCCGGTGGCGGTGCCGTCGGCGAGGTGGAGGACGAGGTCGGCCTGGGCGATCAGCCGCAGGTCGTGGGTGATGAGGAAAGTGGTGCGGCCCGCGGTGAGCCGGCGCAGCGGGCCCATGATGCGGGCGGTGGCGGAGTCGTCGAGGCCTGTGGTGGGCTCGTCCAGGACCAGGACGGGGGTGGCCCTCACCATGGCGCGGGCCAGTGCGACACGGCGCCGCTGGCCGCCGGAGAGCGCGTTGCCGCGTCTGCCGACGGGGGAGTCGTAGCCGTCGGGAAGCGCCGTCACGAAGTCATGGGCGTCGGCGGCCACGGCGGCGGCGCGTACCTGCGCGTCGGTGGCGTCCGGCCTGCCGTAGCGGATGTTCTCGCGGACCGTCCCGTCGAAGAGCATGCTGTCCTGGGGCAGCAGGGTGATGTGGCCGCGCACCTCGTCGACCGGGAGCGCGGCGATGTCCTGGCCGTCGAGCAGGATGCGGCCGCGGGTGGGTTCGAGGAAACGCAGCAGCAGGGCGGCCAGGGTGGACTTGCCCGCGCCGCTCGGCCCGGTCACCGCGACCAGCAGACCGGCCGGCACCTCCAGGTGGACCCGGTCGAGTACGGGACGCCGCCCGCCGGGATAGGCGAACCCGACGTCCTCGAAGGTGATCGCTCCGCGGACGGGCGCGGGCGGGACGGCGGGACCGGACGAGGCCGCGGTCGTGGTCGTCGGCCCGGCCGGGGGGCCGGTGTGCAGGACCTCGACGAGGCGTTCGCAGGCGGCGGTTGCCGAGGACGCGCCGACGACCAGTTCACCGAGTTCCTGCAGGCGCGGGTGGAGATAGCCGAGGTAGGCGGCGAAGGCGAGGAGTCCGCCGGTGCTCAGGTGGTGTACGGAGATCTGCCAGGCACCGGCTCCGATGACGGTCAGCACGCTGACCGTCTCCAGCAGTTCACCGAGCGGGCCGTACACCGAGGACAGCCGGATCTGCCGCAGCCCGGCCCGCATCCAGTTCCGTCCCTCGCGATGCACCTTGGCGTGCTCCGCCTGCTGGCGGCTGTAGGCCTGTACGAGGGGCATGTTGGCGAGGCTCTCCTCCAGGAGGGAGGCGAGCCGTCCGTTGCTGTCGCGTTCCGCGCGGGTCGCGGTGCGCATCAGGGTGCCGAACACCCGGGCGCCGAGCCAGATCAGCGGGGCGGCGGCGAACGTGATCAGGGCCAGCCGCCAGCTGGTACGCAGGGCGGCGGCGGCGAAGACGAGGGCACTGACCGCTGAGGTGAGCAGTTCCACGGGCGC
>NZ_JBEYFC010000484.1:0-6788 GCF_040634175.1 Streptomyces sp. NPDC007162 | reverse complement strand
GGAGATAAGTACTCTGGAGTTGGTCGCCAACTCGTACAACATGGTCCTACTTCCTCGACGGTTGGCCGACCGGGTGGCCCACTGCGGGGCCGCGGCCCCCGGCGAGTACAACGCCCTGGACACGCACTGGATCTGGCAGGAGGGCCAGGAGCGGCTCACCGTCGAGCCGCCGAGGATCGTCGGGGGCGAGGTCGCGGTCACCGACGCTCCCGGGCTCGGTGTCCGCCTCGACATGGACCGTCTGCTCGCGGCCCACGCCCTCCACCAGGAGCGCGACCTCGGCGCGGGCCGGGACGACGCGGCCGGGATGCGGTACCTGGTGGAGGGCTGGACCTTCGACGCCAAGCGGCCCTGCCTGGTGCGGTGAGCGGGTGGCGGCCGGACCGTCCGCCACCCGCGTGAACCGCGTGAACCGGCGGCCGTCGTGCCGTGGGGCCGGCCCCTGTGCCTCACGCGTCCTGTGCGACCGGGGCCTTCTTCTCCTTCGCGGTGGGCTCCGCCCCGGCCGCCCGGAGCATGCGCGGCTGCCGGGGCGTGCGCAGCAGTACCGCCGCGACCACGGCGGCCAGCACGGTGAGGCTGCCCGCCGTGATCAGGCACAGCCGCATCCCGTCCAGGAAGGCGTCGCCGAGCGCACCCATCGCCTGTCCGGTCCGCGCGCCCAGGTCCAGCCCGGCGACCGCGCCGAGACCGTCCGCCTGCGCGACGGAGACGATCCGGTCCTGGGCCGCGCCGGTGACTCCCGCGTCGGTCAGGTGACCGGGGAGCGCGTCGATGGCCCGGGTGGTGAGCAGGGCGCCCAGGACGGCCGGGCCGAGAGCCCCGCCGACCTGCCGGAAGGCGTTGTTGCCCGCTGCGGCCATACCGGCGAGGTGGTGGGGCACGGAGGCCACCGCGGTCGCCGTCATGGGCGTCATCACCAGCCCCATGCCGAGGCCCAGCAGGACGAGCCGCCAGGCCGCCGAGCCGAACGAGGTGTCGGCGGCGAGGCCGGTCAGCGCGAACTGGGCGGCGGCGACCATCAGCAGACCGCAGGTGATCATCCAGCGTGCGGAGAGCCGGTGCATCAGCCGCCCGGCCGGTCCGCCGACGACCAGGGCGGCCCCGGTGACCATCAGCAGCCGCCAGCAGGCCTGCAGGGTGTCCAGCCGCTGCACCATGCCGAAGTAGAGGCTGAGCACGAAGAAGAACCCGATCAGCGCGAGGAAGCTGGTCAGCGCGACGAGCGTGGTGGCCGTGAAGGCCGGACTGCGGAACAGGCCCAGGTCCAGCATCGGGCTGTCGCTGCGCCGCTCCGCCAGCACGAAGGCGACAGCGGCGACCACGGCGGTGAACAGCGCCACCATCACCTTGACGTCGGTGAACGAGCCGGCGCCGCCCTCGATCACGCCGTACACCAGTGCGGTGACCGCGAGAGTCGCGGTGATCTGGCCGGGCCAGTCCAGCCGGCGCCCGTGCGGAGCGCGTGAGTCGGTCAACTGCCGGGCCGCGACCGCGACCGAGAGCAGCGCGACCGGTACGGACGGCAGGTAGATCCAGCGCCAGGAGAAGTGCGCGACGACGACACCGGCGATGACCGGGCCGACCGCCAGCGCCGTCATCAGGCAGGTGGCCCATATGCCGATGAACTTCCCACGCTCCCGGTGGTCCGGCACCGCATGGCTGATCAGCGCCAGCGTGGTCGGCAGCAGCGCCGCCGCGCCGACCCCGGCCAGGGCCTGTCCGGCCCAGACGACCCCGATGGAGTGGGCGCACAACGCGGTGACCGCACCCGCCGCCGAGAAGAGCAGCCCGGCCTGGAACACCTTTTTACGCCCGTGCACGTCCCCGAAGACACCGGCGGTGAGGATGAACGCGGCCATCGGCAGCACGAACGCGTCCTGCACCCAGGACAGTTGGGCGGTAGAGGCGTGCAGTGCCGCTTGCAGGGCGGGCAGGCTCACGGCGACGGTGGTGACCGGCAGATAGGCGACGAAGACGCCCAGGCAGGCCATCACGATCGTGGCCGTCCGACGCTCGACCGGCCCGCTCGCCGGTGTCGTGAGATTCACGGGGACACTCCTTCGCGGCGCACGGCACCGCGCTCGAAGGCCGCCGGCATGCGCGGCGGCCCACTGACGTCCGGGCCGCCGAGGGGAGACCCGCCGCCACAGCATCCGGCGCGAGCCCGCACAACCGCCAACCGCACCGCCATCAGCCTAGGAAAACCTCCATATTCACCCTTCGGCATGGGACACTTCCGCCATGTTCGACCTCGTGGACAGAAAGATCCTCCGCGCCCTCCAGTGCGCACCCCGGCTGCCCTTCCGCCGGATCGGCGAGGTGGCCGGAGTCTCGGAGCAGACCGCGGCCCGCCGGTACCAGGCGCTGCGGCGTTCCGGCGCCCTGCGGGTCCTGGGCCTGGTCAACCCGCGGGTGTACGGCACCGCGGAGTGGGTCACCCGCATCCGCTGCCGCCCCGACCTGGTCGGCCCGCTCGCCGACGGCCTCGCCCGGCGCCCCGACATCGCCTACGCGCATCTGGCCTCGGGCGGTTCGGAGATCTTCTGCATCATCCGGGCGCCGTTCGACATGCAGCGCGACGACATCCTGCTGCGCCGGCTGCCGCGGGCCGCCGCGGTCCTGGACATCGCCGTCGACCTGCTCATCCACGCCTACGGGACGCCCGGCAGCAGCGAGTGGACCGGCTACGGGGACAATCTCACCGACGAACAGGTACGGCAGCTCACCGCGCAGCGGCAGGCGCCCGCTCCCGGGCCGCCGGCGCCCCCCGCGCAGGAGGACGCCCCGCTCCTCGACGCCCTCGCCGAGGACGGCCGTACCACCCACACCCGGCTCGCCGAACTCACCGGCTGGTCGCTGTCCCGGGTGGCCCGGCGGCTGGAGGCGCTGGAGAGTTCCGGCACCCTCACCTACGACGTCGAACTGCTCCCCGAACCGCTCGGCTTCCAGCTCAACGCCATCGTCTGGCTGCGGGTCGCCCCCGCCGGGCTGGAGCGGGTCGGTGAGGCGGTCGCCCGCCACGAGGAGGTCGCCTTCGTGGGAGCCGTCAGCGGCGAGCACAACCTGATGGTCATCGTCATCGCCAGGGACGCGGAGGACTTCTACCGCTACCTGACCACGAGTATCGCGGCGATCGAGGGCATCGACGCCTACAGCGTCAGCATCCGGGTCCGCCGCCTCAAACAGGCGGCCTCGCTCATCTCCCGAGGCCGGCTGGTACCGCCACCGACGCTCTAGCCGGGCAACGCCGCGCCCCGGCCGGGCGCGTCAGCGACCTGCCCGGGCAGCGCGGCCACACGCTCGCCCCGGCGGCCTCCGGACCGCGGCGCTCGCTGTCCAGGCGCTGGGGCGCCCGCTGCCTCGGCGACGCCAAGTGCATCCGGACCGAACAGGGCATCCCCAACGGCTTCGGCGGCCCGTCTCCTAGCCCACGAACCCGACATGCGCCAGGGCCTGCTTCAGCAGCACCCCGTGACCACCGGGCATCTCGCTCTGCACCGCCTCCAGCACGGCCTCCTGCGGGCTGAACCACACCAGGTCCAGTGCGTCCTGCCGGGGCCGGCAGTCACCCGTGACCGGCACGATGTAGGCCAGCGACACCGCGTGCTGACGCGGGTCGTGGTACGGGGTGACGCCGTGCGTCGGGAAGTACTCGGCCACCGTGAACGGCTGCAGCGAGGCCGGTACCCGGGGCAGCGCGACCGGACCGAGGTCCTTCTCCAGATGGCGCAGCAGGGCGTCGCGGACCCGCTCGTGATGGAGCACACGGCCGGAGACGAGGGTCCGGCTGACCGTGCCGTCCGGGCCGATGCGGAGCAGCAGTCCGATGCTGGTGACTTCGCCGCTGTCGTCGACGCGCACGGGCACGGCCTCCACGTACAGGATCGGCATGCGGGCGCGAGCCATCTCCAGCTCGTCGGAGGACAGCCAACCGGGCGTGGTATCGGTCATGTCAGACATTGCTTGATCATACTTTCCGGGCGGGGCGCGCGTTCAGTCGCGGCCGGTGTCGGATGCGGGAAGTCCGTAGATGCGGCGGGCGTTCTCGCGTCCCGTCCAGGCGGCGATCCGCACCGCGTCGGCCGGGCTCAGTTCGTCGGCGTCCACCCGGTCCTGGAGCAGTCCGGCCAGTCCCTGCCGGAAGGACAGCGCCCCGAGGTGGTGGAACTCGGCCACACCATAGGCGTCCGAGCTGTACAGCAGTTTGCGGAACGGGGTGATCTCCATCGCTTCCGCGAGCACCGCCCCGGCCCGCGCGGCGCCCACGTGGTGCAGCGCCAGCCCCACGTCGAGGTGCACATGTTCGAACACCGTGGCCAGGTAGGCGGCCTGGCGCTGGTACGGCCAGCAGTGCAGCAGCAGTACCGGGACGGTGCCGGTGGTCAGCCGCAGCCAGTCGGTGAGCAGCGCCGGGTCCGCCTGGTGCAGGCTGAGGTCCGAGTCCCCGAAACCGGCGTGGAGTTGGAGCGGCAGTCCGAGGGCGACGGCGGTCCACAGCAGATGGCGCATCAGCACCGGGTCGGTGAGCCGGCCGCCGCCGTTCGCCAGCCACAGCGCGGCGGCCCGGGTCACCTCGGCGTACGTGGGCCGGACCGGATTCAGGTCGAACCCGGTGCGGTAGGCGGCCACCGACTTCACCGCGACCACCCCGGGCCGCCGCACCGCCGCCTCGGCCGCCGCCCGGAACGCGCCCGCGTACTCGCCCGCCTCGACGCCCTGCGCGGCCACCGCCTCGGCGATGCCCTCCAGCCGTACCACCTCGTAGGCTGTGCCGCCGGCCGCCTCGGCGAGTTCGGCGGGGGAGGTGACCGGGTGCGGGGCGTATCCGGTGTCCACGCAGAACGCCTCGGCGTGCGCGGCCCTCAGGAACCGGCGGTTGACCTCCTGCCAGCCCAGTTCCGTCCGGCGCGCCAGGTATTCGGCGGCCGGGGCGTGCCGGTCCAGGTCGAGCAGCGGCGCGCAGTGCCGTCGTACGGCGATGCCCACCGGGCTGTCGAACGGTGACACGCCCGGCCAGGCCTCGCCCTCGGTCAGCAGTGCCGCGAACTCCGGTGCGGTGAGGTCGGCGGCGACCGCGCCGTGGCAGTGGTGGTCGACGAGGGGCAGCGCGTCGAGGGCTTCCCTGACCGGCCCGGTCATCAGTACTTCCAGCGGTAGGCCGCCGCCACCCCGGCGTCGTCGAGCCCGGCGACGGATCCCGTCTCGCCCTCGCGTACGGCGATCACCGCGTCCGCGAGGACCGGCCCGAGCGCGGCCCGCAGCACCTCGTCCTTGCGGAACTCCTCGACGGCCTGCGGCAGCGAGGTCGGCAGCCGCCGCACCCCCCGGGCCACCGCCTCGTCCGGGATCAGCGACGCCGGGTCGCCGGTCACCTCGGCGGGCAGCGGCGCCGCCGTGGTGAGCCCGTCGAGTCCCGCGGCGATCACGCAGCCGAGCGCGAGATACGGGTTGGCGGCCAGGTCGACCGGCTTGACCTCCAGGTTGGCGTCCTCACCCTGGTGGCCGGTGGTGCCGGTGACGATCCGGACCGCGGTCTCGCGGGTCTCCCGGCCCCAGGCCGTGAACACCCCCGCCCACTGGGAGGGCTTGAGCCGAAGATAGCTGGCCGGGCTCGGCGCGGTGACCGCCGTCAGCGCCGGCAGATGCGTCAGCAGCCCGGCCACGAAGGACTCCGCCGCGGCCGTCATGCCGTACCGGGCGTCGCCCCCGGCGTGCAGGTTGACGCCGCGGCGCCACAGGGAGAGATGGAGATGGCCGCCGTTGCCGACACCCCGCTCCACGACGGCCGGCGCGAAGGAGGCCCGCAGCCCGTGTCTCTGCGAGACGGCGCGGACGGTCTGCCGTACCAGGACGCTCTGGTCGGCCGCCGCCACCGGGTCCAGGGCGCCGGTGGACAGCTCGAACTGACCCGGCGCGTACTCCGGGTGCAGCTGGGCGACCGGCACCGCCTGCGCCTCCAGGGCGGCGAGCAGGTCGGCGGTGTAGTCGCTGAGCTCGATCTGCCGGGTCGCGCCGTACGCCGGACCCGAGGTCGCGGGCGCGAACTCGTCGGCCGGCGCGGCGGCCCGGCCGAGCGACCACTCGATCTCGAAGCCCGCCCGGAAGGTGACGCCGTGCCGGTCCTCGGCGTCGGCGACGACCCGGCGCAGGAAGGTGCGGCTGCACCCCGGGTGCCGGTCGCCCTCCTGGGTCAGCCGGTCGACGGGCGCCCACGCCCAGCCGGGCTGCCCGGCCAGCACCACGAGCCGGTCCAGGTCCGGGTAGAGGCGCAGATCGCCGTCGGGGGAGCCGAGGACGTCGGTGCGTACGATCGCGTCGTTCGCCAGGAAGGTGTCGAACACCGGGGACATGCCGACGCCCCGGGCCACCGCCGAGTGCAGCCCCTGCCAGGGGACCGTCTTCACCCGGCAGATCCCGGCGGTGTCCACGTAGGCCAGCACGACCCCGCGCACACCCTGCGCGGACAGTTCGTGGGCCAGGGCGTGCGCACGGGCGAGATCGCCGGGGTGCCCGCCGGGCACGGGGTCGACCAGGGGTGGCATACGACGTCCTCCTCGGCGGGCTCGGATGCACGCGTACCGGTCAGGGTTTCATGCCTACCGCGCCGAACCGCGCAACCACGGATCGGCGCCGGGGAGTCGAGGGGGCGCGATCGGGTGCACACGTCGAACCGGTCCGACGTGTGCACGTGGGCGCCGGTGGAGGGGGGGGGGGGGTGTGTGGGGGCCGATCGGAATTGCTAAAGTCTTAACTCCACTGACAAAGAAGTATATCTGGGTTTTCGT